>JANXYS010000002.1 GCA_025355935.1 Chitinophagales bacterium
TATTTTTTGCTCTTTTATAAAGCAAAGCTTATTTCTTTTTAGGAGCGGCTTTTTTAGCTGCTGCTTTTTTTGGAGCTGCTTTCTTTGCAGGGGCTGCTTTTTTAGGAGCTGCTTTTTTTGCAGGAGCTGCCTTCTTAGGAGCTGCTTTTTTTGCGGGAGCTGCCTTCTTAGGAGCTGCCTTTTTCTTTGTTGCCATTTTTTTAAAATTTAATTGGTTAGTAAATAATACTTAAAAATAAATACTATTTTGATATAACCAAAAAAAAATATTAAAAAAATTAAGCAGTTGCTTCTACCTGACTTATAGAAACAAACGTTTTATCTCCCTTTGCTTTTTTGAATTCTACTAAGCCATCGGTCAATGCGAAGATGGTAAAATCTCTACCGACACCTACATTTTTTCCAGGATGATATTGGGTACCTCGTTGACGAATTATAATGTTTCCAGCAATTGCAGGTTGACCGCCAAATATTTTTACACCTAATCTTTTGCTTTGTGAATCACGACCATTTTTTACGGAGCCTTCACCTTTTTTGTGTGCCATTTTTTACTTTTTAAATGTCTTGAATTTTGAATCTTTTGTTTCAAAATTTACTAAGCGATTGCAGTTACTTTAATGTGAGTATACTGCGTACGATGTCCGTGCTTTTTACGGAAACCTTTTCTTCTCTTCATTTTAAAAGCGATCACTTTTTCACCTTTAATCAAGTCGCTGATGATCTCGGCTTTCACGACAGCTTTAATGCCCGAGCTTAAAACATCAGTTCCGCTGCTGGTAAGTAGAACATCAGAAAATTCTATCGAATCTCCCGCTTTGCCCGCAATGTGGGGAACGTATAAGCTATCTCCTGCTTTTACTTTAAATTGTTGACCTGCGATTTTTACTATTGCTAACATAACGTACCTAAATTTAGGACGGCAAAGGTAGGGGTTTGGAATTAATTTAAAGAAGATTCTGACAAATTTTTAGGGAAAGGTATCCTATTTCAATGTTCCCTTCCTTATTAGGGGCGAAAATATTGATTGTCAGTTGTCTATTGCTTAAGCCGAAGTTAATATAACTCAAACTGACAGTCATAACAGAGCATTTCTGATTATATTCGCTTCATTTTTTGGGTGTTTATGAACAAAATAACAGGAATTATTTTTAGCGTTTATGCTTTCGCCGTCTTTCTCTTGTTAATGTTATTGGCTTTTCCCTTTGTATTGGTCGCAAGCATGCTCGGCAAAATTAGAGGAGGTAACATTATATATGACATCTGTCGAGTGTGGGCTGATATAGCTCTTTTAATGTGGGGGATAAAGCATAAAAATTACTACGACTTCCCAAAAAATACCGATCATGCAGTAGTATTTGTTTTTAATCATATATCATACATAGATATACCTTTACTTTTAAAAGTTTTTAGGCGGCAACCAATACGAATATTAGGCAAAGCCGAAATGACTCGTATCCCAATATTCGGATATATTTATAAAAAAGCTGTGGTGCTGGTGCAACGAAAGAGCACTGAAGCACGCGCAAAAAGTGTAAGTGAGCTGAAGGAAATGCTAAAGGAAAAAATTTCAGTTGTAATTGCGCCTGAAGGGACCTTCAACACGACTCATCGTCCTTTGAAAGATTTTTTCGACGGTGCTTTTAAAATTGCCATCGAAACACAAACCCCTATTCAGCCCGTAATCTTCCTTGACGCTTACAGCCGCTTAAATTATTCCAGTATTTTTTCTTTGACCCCTGGTTCATCCAGGGCAGTATTTTTAGAAGAAGTAGATATAAGCCGATATGGTCCTTTGGATGTGGAGCGACTCAAACAAACAGTTTATAAGCTTATGGAAACAGCCCTGATTAAATATCATGCGCCTTGGATTAAAGAATATTGAACATGATTGAAGACGAGGAATTAGATTTTAACGACGCAATTGTGGGGCACTGGGCCGAAATTATTTTGCCGCTTGCGCTGCCCACCGTGTATACTTACGGCATACCGGCTATTTACCTCCCCAGGGCTATTCCGGGATGCAGAGCTGAGGTAGTATTTGGACGCAATAAAAAATATGCAGGTATTATCAGGCAGCTGACCAATATACCGCCTTCTTATAAAACAAAGCCTATCCTTAATATACTTGATGATTCTCCACTTTTATATAAACAACAGTTGTTGCTTTGGAAATGGATCAGCGATTATTACATGTGTTCAGAAGGCGAAGTAATGTCAGCCGCGCTTCCCGCTAACTTCAAAATAAGCAGTGAGTCAATACTTGTTTATAATGAGGAGATTAATGAGAACTTTGAAGGATTATCAGATGAAGAATTTATTATAGCTGAAGCATTACTGCTAAAAAAGCAACTTCATCTTACCGAGATACACCAACTTCTTCAGGTTAACCATGTATATCCCATCATCAAGAATCTAATCGAAGCTAATATCTGTTTCGTTTGGGAGGAAATGAATGATAAATACAAGATCAAGCTTGAAAGCTATGTATTTCTAAATCCTGATTTGGATAATGAAGAGGCGCTAAGCAAGTTGTTAAACGATTGGAAGGGTGCACCAAAGCAAATGGAACTATTGCTGTCTTATCTGCATCTGCAAAAAACAGAACCTGAAGTTCTTCAATCGGCTCTTTTGAAAAAGGCCTCTGCAACGGCAGCCCAGCTTAATGGCCTTATTGAAAAAGGCATACTGCGATCTGAAAAAAGAAGTACCGATAGAATCAGGCAGTTACCAAAAACGCTGCAAATAACTTTTGAGTTAAGTGCAGTCCAGGAATCAGCTTTTAGCCAGGTGAAAGAAGCATTGTCGCAAAAAGCTGTTTGTCTTTTTCAGGGAGTCACCGGCAGCGGTAAAACGGAAGTATATATCAGATTGATTGCAGAATATTTTGAAAGAGGAAAACAGGTACTTTACCTGCTGCCAGAAATAGCACTAACGGCGCAAATTATTCGGAGACTGCAAAAGCATTTCGGCGGTAACATTGCCATCTATCATTCTAAATTTAATAACCAGGAGCGAATAGAATTATGGAATAAAATCCGAACTGGTGATATAAGGATCGTCCTGGGCGCACGTAGCGCCCTCTTCCTGCCCTTTAAGAACCTTGGGCTTATAATTGTTGATGAAGAGCATGACCCTTCCTATAAACAACAGGATCCGGCTCCCAGATACAACGCAAGAGACGCAGCTATTTTTTATGCATCCTTATTTGATGCAAAGGTTTTGCTGGGAACCGCCACACCCTCTCTCGAGAGTTACTACAATGCGTTGCAAAATAAATATGCACTGGTAAAATTAACTGAACGTTTCGGCGGGTTAAAATTACCATCTATCGAAATTATAAACACAAGCCAGGTTGCTCAAAAAGGGAAGGTAATGATCAGCCCGCAATTGGAGGAGGCTGTCCGGAAGGCGGTTAACTCCGACCGGCAGGTAATCCTTTTTCAAAACCGCCGCGGGTATAATCCTTATCTTTTATGTGGAACCTGTGGCCAGATTCCGCAGTGCATACACTGCGATGTATCTCTTACTCTGCACAAGTATAGTAATAAGTTACACTGTCATTATTGCGGAAGTACTTATCCAAAACTGGTAACCTGCCCGGCCTGCGGAAGTAATCACTGGCTCGAAAAAAACTTTGGGACTGAAAAAATTGAAGAACAACTGGAAACCGATTTTTCTTCTTTTAAAATCGCCAGAATGGATGTGGATAGCGTTCGTGGTAAAACGGCGCATGATAATCTGATCAAACTTTTTGAGCAGCACCGGCTTGATATCCTGGTGGGAACACAAATGGTAGTAAAAGGACTCGATTTTGACAAGGTTAGCCTGGTAGGCATATTAGACGCAGACGGACTTTTGAGCTTTGCCGACTTTCGGGTAAATGAACGAGCATTTCAATTAATGGAACAGGTGAGCGGAAGAGCCGGGCGGAAGTTGGAACAGGGCAAAGTGCTTATCCAGGCTTTAAATGTAAACCATCCCGTGTTGCAGTTGGTTCAACAGCACAATTATGAACAGTTTTATGAGTTCGAAATAGAAACCAGGAGAGAATTCTTTTATCCTCCTTTTAGCAGGCTTGTAATACTGAGATTGCGGCACAAGGATAAAGTGATTGTTAATGACGCAGCCTTTAAACTGGCAATGTTCTTACGTCAGGATCTGGGAGAGTATGTTGTTGGCCCCGCCGCACCTGTGATTGCACGCATAAGGAATCAATATTTGATGGAACTTATGATAAAACTTCCAAAGGAGCCCGGGATGGGTTTAAATTATAAGAAGGTAATCCGAAATCATATTAATCTGATGCAGAGTGAGAAAGTCTACCGCTCAGTTCATGTAATTGTTGACGTGGACGCTATGTAAAAGTTTCCCGCTTTTATTATAGTTTTGATACTTAAAACCCGGGGTGATGCAAGAATATTATTCTCTAAAAGATTACAATAGTTTCCATATAGAAGCATCTACCCGAAAGTTTGAAAGGTTTTCTGCCATTGAACAACTCTCTTCCCTGTTAGAAACTAAGTTACCAATAATGATCCTTGGAGGAGGAACTAATGTTCTGTTCACCAAAAATTTTGATGTGATTTTGAAGAATGACATGACAGGCCTGCGCGTTATTAAAGAAGATGAGGATCATGCGTATGTTAAGGCGGGCGCCGGTGAAAGCTGGCATGAACTTGTCCTCTTCTGCCTTCAACACAATCTGGGCGGAGTGGAAAATCTTGCACTCATTCCTGGCAGCGTCGGAGCGTCGCCAATGCAGAATATTGGTGCTTACGGTGTTGAATTAAAAGATGTGTTTTATTCATTGGAGGCTTTTCACATAAAAACTAAACACGTTTCAAATTTTTTAAACAGCGATTGTGAGTTTGGTTACAGGGAGAGCGTATTTAAAAATAGATTGAAAGATCAGTTCGTAATCACAAGTGTTACTTTTCGGCTTGATAAAAAGCATGTATACAATACGAGTTATGGCGCTATTCAAAAAGAACTGGCTATAATGAAAGTAAAAGAACTTTCTATCCAGGCGATTGCTGAAGCTGTTATAAGGATACGGCGAAGTAAACTACCCGATCCAAATGTAATTGGAAACGCAGGTAGCTTTTTTAAAAATCCTGAAATTTCGCAAGGGCTGTTTGATGATTTGAACAAAGAGTTTCCGGGAATTATAGGCTATCCGTTAGTGGATGGAAAGGTAAAACTGGCGGCAGGTTGGCTAATTGAACAATGTGGTTGGAAGGGATACAGGAAAGGGGATGCGGGATGTCATGCGCAGCAGGCATTGGTTTTGGTGAATTATGGTAGTGCAAGTGGGCAGGAGATACTTTCTCTGAGTAAAGAAATTATTGATTCAGTCTCGAAAAAATTTGGTGTGGCTTTGCATCGTGAAGTAAATATTGTATAATTGGCGGAGCAAATATTTGCTTTAATCATTAACCCAAAACTACTCATGCTTAGAAAATCAGTACTTCCTATGTTCGCCTTCGTCTTAACGCTCCTTACATCAACTGTCAACGCACAGGAGGCGGCAAAATCAGTGTATTTCGAGCTCGGGGGGCCCGGGCTAGCCTCAGTAAATTACGATATGCGTTTTCAAAAAACGGAGGGCGGACTTGGCTTCCGCGCAGGTATTGGCGGGTTCGCGGTGCGTTATGATAATTATAACGGCACTTACGACCGAACAAGCATTCTTACAGTACCCCTTGGACTGAATTATTTGCTGGGAAAAGACGATCGTCATTTTTTTGAACTGGGTGCCGGTGTTACTTACGTTAATTCAAAAAAGCGAAGTGACTTCTACGATAACGGTAATTTCAACAATTCGTTTGGTCACCTCACGTTTGGATACCGGATGCAGCCCAAAAATGGAGGGTTTACCTTCAGAGCCGCCATAAACCCGGTTTTTGGAAAAGGGTTCTTTATACCTTATTATGCGGGGGTATCATTTGGTTATAAGTTTTAATCATGCACTCTTAACTGTATTACAAGAAAGGCTTCATCAACCGATAAAGCCTTTCTTCGTTTAAATACAGCTTAATTAAAATCGTCCTCGCTAAAATCATCTTCACCATAGTGCTCACTACCCAGGTTAAGCATACTTCCCATCAGATCTTTAAATTCTATTTTTCCATCAATTACTTTCTTGCTGATAAGTGAATATGCCGAGAGACCATGCAATACAAGTTCCATCAATAATGCATTTTCTTTCTCGCTACCGGCATTGAAGTGTTTTTTAACAAGAGAATGAAGACCGCTTACTTTATACAGCATCTGCACCTTATCCTCATCAGTTGTTTCTAAAAACAGGTTTAATGTATTCCCGCTATCGAACCAGGATGTAATAGCCTTATAAGGGCTTACAACAGCGGCATCTTTTCCTTTTTTCTTTTTTGAGTTTTCAGGATTTGGGAAGTATTGCGTGAATTGGGTACGGATGGCCTTGTCCATCAGATTATAGGCAACCTGGTATGGCCCCTCTTGCTCCCCTTCATAAACAAGTTCGATCTTACCCGTTATAGAGGGAATAATCCCTACGAGGTCACTTAACCAAACCTGTGTAAGATTTTCTTCATTAATTATGGCCCTTCTTTCAGCAGCACTAACCGCGTTTTCATAAGCCGAGATAGTAAGTCTGGCACTTACACCGCTTTTTTTATCTACAAGTTCACTTTCTCGTGCCTCAAAGGCGATCTGTTCTATCAGCCTTTTAATAAGGTCGCTTACTATCACGCGATCTTTCTGCACCTCATTTATATCTGCTTCCTGCTCCGTAATTTGTAAGGCGGTTTCAATAGACTTTGGATAATGTGTAAGAATCTGGCTTTGAATACGATCTTTTAGGGGAGTTACAATGCTTCCCCTATTGGTATAATCTTCAGGATTTGCAGTAAAAACAAACATAACGTCCAGAGGTAAACGAAGTTTAAAGCCGCGGATTTGCAGATCTCCTTCTTCAAGAATATTAAAAAGTGAAACCTGGATGCGCGCCTGTAAGTCGGGCAATTCATTAATTACAAATATGCACCTGTTACTACGTGGAATAATCCCGAAATGCAACACCTCTTCGTCTGAAAAACTGAGCTTCATATTTGCAGCCTTAATGGGATCTATATCACCAATCAGATCAGCCACACTTACATCAGGTGTAGCTAGTTTTTCCCCGTAGCGTTTGCTTCGATGGAGCCATTCAATCGGGGTATCATCGCCCATTTTCTTCACTATGTCGGTAGCATGCTTGGAAATGGGATGGAAAGGATCATCATTTATCTCGCTGCCCGCAACAACCGGAATGTATTCATCCAATAAAGCAATCATTTGCCGCGCCATTCTTGTCTTCGCCTGGCCGCGTAAACCCAAAAATAAAATGTTGTGCCTGCTAAGTAACGCTCTTTCCGTGTCAGGGATAACAGTATCCTCGTAACCCATAATGCCGGGAAACGAATTTTCTTTTGCCTTGATTTTTTTTACCAAGTTTTTCCTGATTTCATCTTTAATTGATATTGAAACATAACCACTTTTTTTTAGCTCGCCAAATGTCTTGATTTTTGTATTATCCATTATGTGTTTTTATCTTTTACGTTAATATTATTTTCAGTCATGCCTTGTATATTGGTACGACAAATTTTTTATTCAGACGGATTAATCTTAATAAACCGTCTTTCTTTTTCCACTTTCGAAGTCTTTGAAGATGAAGGCGCCTAATTTATCAAGTGATGCGAAAAAAGCCTTGCCATGATTAGCTTCTGTAAATTCCTGTACAAATTTTTGTAGATACGGATCGCTTGCAATCATGAATGTTGTTATTGGAATCTTTAATTTTTTACATTGGGTAGACAAACTCATACACCTGTTTAATATTTTCCGGTCGATGCCAAAACTGTTTTTATAATATTTTCCCCCAACCTTAAGGCAGGTTGGTTTACCATCGGTAATCATAAAAATCTGTTTGTTAGGGTTTCTTCTGCGGCGCAAAATATCCATAGCAAGCTCAAGGCCGGCAACGGTGTTGGTATGGTAGGGGCCAACTTGTAAGTAGGGAAGATCTTTAATTTCGATTGTCCAGGCATCGTTTCCAAAAACAACAATGTCTAAAGTATCCTTCGGGTATTTGGTTTTGATAAGTTCTGCAAGCGCCATGGCCACTTTCTTTGCGGGCGTTATTCGGTCTTCGCCATACAAAATCATTGAATGCGAAATATCAATCATTAATACGGTTGAAGTTTGCGATTTAAAATCAGTTTCACGTATCTCGAGGTCATCTTCATGCATCCGGAAATTATCTATTCCGTGGTTAATCTGGGCGTTGCGGATTGAAGAAGTAAAGTCGATTTGTTCCATGGTATCGCCAAATTGAAATGGACGAGTTTCCGGATTGATCTCATCTCCACCACCGGGTTTAAAAGTATTGTGGTTGCCAGATTTGGTCTTTTTTATCTTGCCAAAAATCTCTTCAAGGCTTTTCTTCCGGATAGCCTGTTCCGATTTAGAAGTGATTTTAATTTCACCTTTTTGTTTGTCTTCATCGATATAGCCTTTCTGCTTTAACTCTTCGAGAAAGTCCCCGATTCCGTAGTCGTCATTCGTTAAATTATATTCCTTATCCAGTTCATTCAGCCACTGCATTGCTTCATTAAAATCACCATTTGTGTAGGTGAGTAACTGGAGGAATAGCTCAAGCAACTGCTCAAACTTTGATTTCGCATTTTGTGAAGGGTCGTATTTTGAAAAATTAAAGCCAAGCATTTATAGATGTATTTGGAATGAAAGAATGCGGTGTTTTGCACATAATCTGACAGGCTGATTCATAGAACAATTTTTTGCATGCATGATCGCCAATCCTGATGCAAATTTACTTAACAAAAGCTCCTGAACATTGTTCAAATGGTTAAATTAAAAAGCCCCGCAAATCTTTGCGGGGCCCAGATATATTTTTTATCTTTCTACGGAGTGTCGGGAGACTGCGTATTGATGGTAGCCTTCCCTTCTACAGGAGCAGCCTGACGTCTTTTAAAATCCTGGTCAAGTTGCAATAATCCCTTCATCAGGTTATCATTTCTTTGTTCCTCTGCACTCAATGCATCCCTACGGTCGCTGTTCAGACTTTGATAATAGGCAGCCTGCTGTTCCATATCTTTTTTAAGGCTTGAAGTGACCTTTTGAATAAGATTTGCATCGCCCGCTTTGTAAGCTGCATACAGGAATTGTAAAGAGATTTGGTTTTGTTGCTGCGACCTGCTTACCATGCCATAGGGCATATTTTCCTGCAGCATCATCTGGTCGCATTTATTCAGCAACTTTTTAGCTTCATCTTTCCTGTTACCATCTGCCAGATTAGCAGCAGCCTGGGCATACGCGAGCCTGATGCTATTTAAATGACGACGGTTTTCTTCATCAAAATAAACACCTTTCTTGTCTGCATTTCCAGAGGCGAATTTATTCATGAGCTTGTCGAATATCCAGTCTTTATTCACCTCACCATTTAATATCGGTACGAAACGGTATGTCAAGCCATCCTGGCGTAGGTAACTCTGGAAGCCCAGGTTATCATAAGGCGAAGTAAAATAAATAGGCCGCTTCCACTTATTACTGGCAATGATATTTAAGATGGCTGCATCGTTCTTGTATAAAATCGTTTTAGGAATCTCAAACTGCACCAGGCTTACCACGCTGTCAGTAGCATTCACTGTGCCATTCTGTTTGACGAGGTTGATATCCACAGGGATTGTTACTTTTTTGGTGGGGAAAATATTGAGGGTGTTTCCTTCCCTTTGTAAAATCTTGTTAGGCTCATCGCTTCCTGCAAAATCTTTCATCATTGTGTACAGATCCATCGGTTGAGCAGCATCGATACCTGCTAATGGAGCATTATATATGACGTCTCTCCGGGAGCCTTCGATGGCTTCGGGCGACCAAATCGGATCCATGGGGTCACTCTGGTTCACCTTATACCGGAGCTGGTTAATGTACCAGTCAGTTCCCAGCAGACTACTGTTGATAACCCTGATGTCGGGACGAATACCCTGCACTTCCTGGGCGTACCAAAGAGGGTAGGTGTCGTTATCTCCAAAGGAAATAACAATGGCATTTGGCGCACAACTTTCCAGGTAATCTGTTGCAAGATCCCTTGCAAGTACTTTATTACCCCTGTCATGATCATCCCATTCCTGGCTTGCCATTAATACCGGTACCGCCAGTAAACAAATTGCTCCGGCAATATACGTGGCTGTGCGAAGGTTTTTGACAGCTTTAAATATTAGGTCTTTCACGTACAGCACGCCAATGCCAATCCATATGGCAAAAGCATAGAAGGAACCTACGTAGGCATAATCACGCTCACGTGGCTGGTTACCTGCCTGGTTCAGGTAAAGACAG
>JANXYS010000026.1 GCA_025355935.1 Chitinophagales bacterium
ATATTTTAAATTTTAACGCTAATTCAATTGAATACCCTATTAAGTACAATGATGAGTCGTACCTATTAGATTTGAAAAGTAACCTTGCGTCTTCGAATTTGCTTAAAGCTATTTTTTTTAAGTTCTGTCTGGAAATCATAACAAATGTTCTTATCTCATAATAAATACTTCAAAAGTATATTTTTAGAAGTTACTTTCTTGTTTAGATTCGGCATTATTTTAATCTGATTTTCCTCTACCGTCCGCTGAAACCATTTAGGATATTGAACTACAGCAGAAGATAACACCGACCAGCGCCACTTGCAGCAATACTTTTGTTGGCATTCGATGCTTCTTTTTGGGTATCTCCTTTATCCCTAGATAAACAGTGTCTTTTTTTATTAACACGTTCCCGCCATCAAAAGTCGTAAACCTAAAATAGAACGAGTATACTTCATTTCAAATCTGATGTGATAGCTCACAGCTGGATCGATGGCGAACTGTGTGATAAAAAGAAAGTTGCTTCACACATCTTTACAGTTATCATCTTTTCAACATAAAAATGTCACCCCTGCAAACATACGCTGCAGCTTATGCCGACCTCGCAAATATGCCAGGTCAGACAAACTGTTATAAGAAGAATTTCAAAAAATCAGGTACATTCCCGTTCATGCTTAGGCTCCGTTAGTTTAGCCAAGAGCCTATTCGCTATCAATTAAATAGTTCATGCTACACTCGCTACAACAGCGTACTCCCCTGGAAATTTCCGCTCAAGCAACCTTTCCACAGCGCCCAAGATTTGCTTTTTGCCGGCAACATCATAGTTTAAGCCCAACTCCTCCAATCCTGCTTTAGACCTTGGCCCGATTTCACCATCCAGGTTTCCAATGTCTTTACCCAAACGTATCAGGCTCGATTGTATAGTAGCTTCAACCAGCTGATCATTGAAGCTGTCCACATTAACTCCTATGGATAAAATCGCGCTGGAGACGGCTTCCCGATAGGCTGATCCAAATCTCCCGCCGCCACGGCTGGCAAAGTAGTTATACAGCAATTGGTGGCTACCACGGCATTCAAAATGCCATGCTTCAGAAAGATGAGCTTTCGGTTGCTTGATAATTGGTACTACACCAACATTTGCCGCCATGCGCCAAAATTCAATAAGGGGAATCTTGATCGCGTTTATGTCGATATCAAATGCACGGCCGGCTTCGTGAAAACTTTCTCCCGGGGGTGGGCTATAAGGCCGCCGTGAATTAGATAGATGATCACAAAAAGCTTTATCCTGCATGGCATAGCTTCTAAACAGGTCGCTAAGAATGAGTTCGCCTCCTTTTTCCGCAAGGGATTTTTCTAGCGATGTTATAGCACGGTGCGTGTCTGGTGTACATTTTGCCATTCGTGCTGGCAGAGGTATGGGTGCACCTGTTTTATCCTTATAAAAAGAAAGGATGTTGATGGGAATGAGTGGACATTTCATGATGAGTTTTGTTTTTTAGATTGATTTTTGCTGCCACCGTTATTTCGTCCCTGGCGGGGTTGTTGCGCGGGTATGTGTCCCCACAAATCGGAAGTGAAGTGTGCTTTTCACTGGTACGCGTATACGACATCTTGTATTTTTATTTTCCCCTTTTCCGTACTTTTTGACTTGATGCGAGGTACCAAGAGATCAATCCCGAGCGCACAACCTTTACTTATTCATCAACACAGATACGCCATACACAAGGCCCGGCCGCATATCCGCGCTAGCGTCCTTTTTTTAATTCGTGTAATTAGTGCCTTCAAAAATTCGTGTAAAAAAACTTCAAAATTCGTGTTATAAAAGGCTGCACCGCGCCACCAGCACAGCCTTTAAATAATAATTACCTCCTCCACCACTCCACCAACTTCTTAAGCGCCATCGAAACAATAAAGCTCACCAATGCACCTATCAAGGATAGTACAATCGTTCGCGTTATATCTTGCTGAGACAGGTTGATGATGAGTACTGTGAGGAAGCCACCTGCCGTGCCTACTTTCGTTGAGCTGCCGGTAAGGGAATTATCCGTCACTAATAATCGCGTTTTACGGCGGTTTGGCTAACGGCCGTTGCCACCGCACCTGCTACAGTGAGGTACCCGGCAATTTTTACCAGCACCAATGGTAAAACCGCAGGACCTGCGAGCATCGCCGCCGCAACAGCGGTGACGGAAAGGCCAATCATTCTCAGTTTTTTAAAGAACCTGGGCGTTGTTCGTTTCATGCGTTTGATGATCAACATGATTTTAATTTTTTAAAAGTGAAGAAAAACCACAGAGTGGGGAGCGTTAGAAAAGAGATTTTAGATTACTTCAGTAAGTCGCTACTTACCCAGATCCAACGTCCCTGAACTCTGTGGTTAAATTAATCATCAACGTGAAAAAGCTGCAACCAACATGCACTAATAAACGCGTCCGTCATTTGAACATTTGCACATTTTCACATCGGCAAATCAAACTACCAGCGTTGCTTTCTTCGCGGTGAGCTGCGCGATATACGACTCACTGCCCGCAATGTTTTCTTCCATCACGTTGATGTCGTATTCCAGCTCAATGGCGGCGATCAAACCAAAGTTTTTGCTACGATTGTTAAGACCGAACAACCTGTGTTTCAAGTTGACAATGTTGATCACCATGTCATCCTTCGCCTTGCCTTCAGGTAGGGTTGGCACAAAGCCTTCATAGGCCCCAATTTGCGCGACAAGGGATGCGATTTCGCCCTCAATGCTGTTGGATGTTTCGCCGGTGTTCTCGCGCCTTCGATTCAAGCTGTACAGCCTGTTGGCGAGGTCTGATTTAATGCGCACGGCCGCAGTTAACAAATGGTCGCAGTCTGCAATTAACGAGAGCTGCTCAATTGAATAGTTCATTCTTTTACATTTTAAGTGTGAATAAAAATGGTTTTTGTTTGGAGTCATTGGATCTCTATTTTCCGGAAAGAAGATTAGTTAGAATGGATAGTTCCGCGTTACAGATATCTATCTTTGTTTGCAAACCCTGTTGAGCAGCCTCCCCACAATTAATGAGCTTTCGATAAGCATAGCTCATGCGCTCGTTGGTATATGACCAGTAATAATCCATAGGCTGGCTGTTATCAAGCACCTGGATCAGCTGTTCCATTGTTACGGCTAATTGAAAGTTCGCGTCCCACTCCTCCTTCATGGTATTAAGCTGATCTTGCAAACGAAGCTTGTCATATTGAAGTTTCAGCTGCCGCGATTCCCAGCCTTTTGCCTGGCCTCGTTCTATAAGGCTTGTGCCTTCGGCAATGTTTAGGGTAATGGTCTTGCTTAACTCAGGGGTTTTGGTTGCACAATTAAACAATGTTGCTAAACGCACGGCGCCATCTATTTGGAGGCTTCGGCCCCCGTTTTCCACCATCGCTATCTGCGAACGGGTGGTTCTTAAAAACTTGGCCATTTCAAATTGGCTTAGGTTAAGTTGCTGCCTGAATTCTTTTAACTGTAATGCTTTTTTCATGTTGAGACTTTTTAAAAGTTATAGATGTTGGCGTGACATGTTGCAACCCTGTGCCTCTTCCTGTCACGGGTCGGCACCTCAAATCGGATCTTGTCACAGGTCGGAACCGTAAACCGAAACCTGTCACGGGTCGGAACGGGAAACCTGATCCTGTCACAGGTCGGAACGGGAAACTTAATCTTGTCACGGCTCGTTACCGTGTTGAGCATTCCGTCACAGCCGATCTTTTTGTAATTGATCTTATCCCAGTCCGCTTTTGTTCCGCCCAAGTTTTTATGAAAATTTTTGTACCGCATGCTTCCTTGTTTTTTCTGAAGGCAAAGCAAAAACATTTAGTCATGCCAAAACAGTGGTGAGGGGTTGTACAACCCCCCGGTAAAACCTAGTACCAGCGCGGGCTAAGCCTGTAAAAAAAAATTACATTTCAACGGGAAAATAGTTTTTTTGGGTACTGAACTCATTTACTGAAACCCTTATAAACACTGGATTTTCAACTTTTAAAGAACAACCCCCGAAAATTGGTTGCCCATCTTTTCCACATTTATCCAATTTTTTGCAACGAAATACCCCGAAAAACCAATTATATGAATAGGAGTTTTTGTTTTCCTGGAGATACGGTCAATATAATATTGGCCCGGACAAAACAAATACTCAGTGGCTTGAAAATATTAATCACGATAAACCATCAGACTTATGCAAAAATTGTTATTAATCCTGAGAGAGATTTCCGACTTAATCATCCGAAGAAGCAGTGTCGAAAATTACTTGAAGGAAGAGATCTTATCACCCGTTGAACGTCAGGAACTGGAGAAAACGGTGCAGTCTGTGCGGCACGACTTGCTACAGGCGGCGTTTTTCCGTGATCCGCTTTGTCGCCCATTTGTTATGCATTCACTGGATGTTATACTTGCTATAACAAGACAGTTGCACAAACATCAAAATGATTTATTTTCGGGTATGCTGGCGGGTGAGCCATTGCCAGTGAGCCAGCAGTTGTACGAATATGAATTGGAATGCACGAAACTCTTTGCCTGGATTTTAAAAACCTTTCCGGATGACATTGAACCAGGCCAGTCGCTCTCACCCTTATTCCGCAGTGAAAACTTTGAACTCAACGGTTCGTTTGTGATCTATGCCCGCAAGATCCTGGCTAAACGACATATTCCGGATAAACTTATCGACATTTCATTAAAGCCATTTTCCATCTTTACGGGCAACGACCAGGTCATCCTCTATCGGGATTTTAAATATGTTTATTTCTACAAGAAGACACTAATGAAATTTTTACGCTCAACTAAGATCGATACTGAGAAAGTCTGCTCCTTCCTGCATTGCCGGAGAAATAACAGCAAGGCCTTTTTACAATGGCAAATTGAGCACTGGCGGGAAAGTGCGCGGACTAACACCTGTCAGCCCTACGATGTTCTCTACTACCAGGGCCAGTTACGAATTGTTTGTCAATACCCCGTACAGCTTACGGATCATTTGAAGGATGGCCCTGGCAGCGTAGAGCTTGCATACAACTGGTTGAAAGCTGAAGTGGAATATTTTGAAAAAAAAATGTTTTTCGACTATGCGGCGGAGCAGAAAGAACAGATTAAAAAAACCAACCAGCAACGGGAAAAAATGGCGACTGTGTTAACCGTAGCAGACCTTGCCTGTTTGTTCAGGATAATGGTCGA
>JANXYS010000311.1 GCA_025355935.1 Chitinophagales bacterium
TCTTTTCCATCTTCATAATCTTCTTTATTATCCCACGACTGGCAGAGGATCTCCCGAAACTGGTGAGATTCCGCAAGGTCTACCAAGCCATACTTCTTAAAATTTATCAGCATGCCGGCATTCGTGTCCCTCCTTTCAACAACATCCTTACCCTTAATGGGCATCTGACAATTGGTAAAACTTACTACGACTAACACTAAGACGCAAATATGCACTAAGGTAATTTTCATATAGTTCAAAAATAAATAAGATACAGCATCGTACGATATTTAATTGCAAAATGGTAAAAGTATTTATCTTCATAACATGAGACTGGTTACTGCTTTCCTTTTACTTTTAGTTACCCTTCATTCTGCTGCTCAAAATAAATCTGCCACCATTAATGGTCGGGTTACTGATGAAAATGATAAAGCCCTGGCAAGCGTTTCTATTACAATTCTTGGTAATAGTACCGGGGTGCTTACAAATGACAGTGGCAGCTTCTCCATAAAAGTATTTCCCGGTAAAGCATTTGCACTTTTGCTTTCACACACAGGCTATTTAAGTGTGCAGCGAAATTTTTTTTTAAGCGATGGAGAGAACGAAACAATAGAAGTCAGGATGCTGAAGAATGGTAAAGTTCTGGAAACAGTAGTGGTGCAGGAAGAACGGGAACGCAGGGAAAATAGCCTTCTTCGAATAAATCCCAAAAATGCGTTGAATTTACCGAGTACAACTGGCGGGGTGGAAGGCTTGATTAAAACACTAGTTGGTAGTAACAATGAACTTTCTTCACAATACAATGTACGCGGTGGTAATTACGATGAAAATTTAATTTACATAAATGACTTTGAAATATTCAGGCCCTACCTTGTAAGCAGCGGGCAGCAGGAAGGTCTGAGCATGATTAATCCTGAATTAGCCAGGAACATTAATTTTTACACCGGTGGCTTTCAAAGTAAGTATGGGGATAAAATGAGCAGTGTACTTGATATACAATATAAGAAGCCGACATCATTCGGCGGAAGTGCTTATGTTAGCCTGCTCGAACAAGGGCTACATGTAGAAGGAAGTGCCCGAAGTGGCGCGGTTACTTACCTTGTTGGGGTAAGAAACAAAAGCAACCGGAGTTTAGTAAGCAGCCAGCCTACGCAAGGCTCCTATATCCCCTCTGCCTCCGACGCACAAGCCTATATAACTTTTAAGCTAAGCCAAAAATGGTCGCTCGAGCTGCTTGGAATTTTGTCAGCCTCACGTTTTAATTTTTATCCCGAGTCTGTTAAAAAAACAGCTGCAGTATTTTCCCCACTATTCACATCGAACGTCGGGCTTGATATCTTTTTTGAAGGACAGGAAAAAGATAGTTACTCAAGTACACTCGCAGGCGCGAGCATTATGCACAGCCCCGTAAAAAACACTCATTTAAAATGGATGTTAAGCAGGTTTACTGATAAAGAAAACGAAAACTATGATATCGCAGGAGCTTATCTTTTTGGTGAACGCAACTTCGATCGATCAAGTGCTTTATTCGGTAATATAGTTAATCCTCTCGGACAGGGATATTACCAAACTTATGCCCGCAATAAATTAAATATTGAAGTTTGGAATGCAAGTCATAAAGGTTCGCTCGACAAAGGCAAACATTTTGTACAATGGGGCACGACCGTTGAATTGACAAAGATTATTGATCAGCTTAACCAATTCGAATACCAGGATTCAGCAGGATACTCGCTTCCTTATTCTACTTCAAGATTAAACTTATTCAATTCCCAACACAATAACTCAACCCTTAACATCAAAAAGTACAGTGGTTACTTACAGGATAATATTCACTTGTCGCGAGGAAAAAATGATATTATAATCCAGGCAGGTATCCGGTTAAACTATAACGATCTTAACCGCGAGGTGTTAGTCAGTCCAAGAATCCAGGCAAGTTGGAAGCCAGGAATTGCGAAAAATATTGTGTACAAACTTGCAGCTGGTGTTTACGATCAACCTCCATTTTATCGTGAGTTACGCAAGACTGACGGCAGTTTGAACAAGGATGTAAAATCGCAAAAAAGCTACCAGTTAGTCGGAGGTATCGACTACAGCTTTGAAGGTCCTGGAGGACGCGCTTTCAGATTAAGCTCAGAAGCTTACTATAAATTAATGCACGATGTGGTGGTGTATGATATTGATAACGTGAAGATCCGGTATCTTGGTAATAATAATGCAAAAGCCTACTCCGCAGGCCTTGAACTTCGGTTATTCGGCGAACTTACAAAAGATGCTGAGAGCTGGTTAAGCCTTGCTTTTATGCGCACAAGAGAAAACCTCGATGGCGACTTCTTTTATCAGTATAAAAATGCAGCGGGTGAGGTCATCAATGCAACCTCGACGGATCAGGTGGTGACTGATAGCGTTAAAAATGATGTTGGATGGTTGCGCAGGCCCAGTGATCGCTTAATTACAATGGGCCTTTTTCTGGAAGATTACCTTGCTACTAATAAAAATTTTAAGGTTCACCTTAATTTAATTTACGGCAGTAATATGAGTTACAACATTCCGGGAAGTGTACGTTATCGCAATGGACTTATTATAGAGCCTTACATTCGGGCAGATATTGGGTTTAGTGCCTTATTATTGGGTGAAGAGTCTGCAAGGAGAAGCCACAGCCCTTTCCATAATTTAAAAAATATCTGGTTAAGTCTTGAAGTGTTTAATCTTATTAATCGTGCTAATACTATTTCTTACCAACTTATCAAGGATTTCTCCAACTCCACTTATGCTATTCCCAACAGGCTTACGCCACGGCAGCTGAACCTGAAGTTAGTTGGCAGGTTTTAAGCTGGTATCTAGTGTCTTTGCGCTGAACACGTTGTTAATATTTACTAATGGACATGCCTTTAACTTTTCCACTTAACTAATATGAATGTTAATAATTAAATTAGCATTAGTATTCTACAAAAATTAAATTTGGTAATAACGGTTTCGGCAAACAATTTTACTTTAACCCAACCCTGCCTCGCTCCGTTAAGGACCTGGTATTAAAAATTGA
>JANXYS010000044.1 GCA_025355935.1 Chitinophagales bacterium
CAAGATGACCCGTGAGGCATTAAAAGACATCTCGATGGGAACCAAAGAAAAAGACCGCGCAAAAAATATGTTTGTATTGGGTTTTCTGTATTGGATGTATAATCGTGATATGGACAATACCGTCAACTTCCTGACAGAAAAATTCGGTAAAAAAGCTGAGATTCTTGAGAGTAATATTAAAGCTCTGCGTTCCGGTTATAATTTTGGCGATACTACGGAAACTTTTACTCATCGTTTTAGCGTGGAGAAGGCAAAAATGGAACCGGGTACTTATCGCTCAATAATGGGCAACCAGGCCCTTGCTTACGGATTAATTGCTGCCGGACAAAAAAGTGGTCTTAATTTATTTCTTGGATCATACCCTATCACCCCAGCCTCCGACATTCTGCATGAATTAAGCCGGCATAAAAGTTTTGGTATTAAAACTTTTCAGGCAGAGGATGAAATAGCAGCCATCACTTCAGCGATCGGTGCCAGTTACGGTGGCGCATTTGGTATGACTACTACTAGCGGACCCGGTATGGCCTTAAAAGCGGAGGCAATGGGTTTGGCAGTTATGCTTGAAATACCCCTGCTGATATGCAACGTTCAACGCGGCGGACCAAGTACTGGTTTGCCAACTAAAACTGAACAAAGCGACCTTATGCAGGCATATTATGGTAGAAATGGCGAATGTCCTATGCCAATCATTTCTGCCAGTACGCCCAGTGATTGTTTTGAGGTAGCTTATGAAGCTGTGCGAATTTCAGTTCAGCATATGACACCCGTGATTTTATTAAGTGATGGATATATTGCCAATGGGGCAGAGCCATGGAAATTTCCCGTAGCTGATGATCTAAAGCCTATTGAAGTTAAGTTTAAAACACAATTATGGGAAGGTGAAGAAAAATTTCAACCTTATTTGAGGAATGAGAAACTGGTTCGTCCCTGGGTGGTACCGGGTACAACCGGGCTTGAACACCGGATAGGCGGACTTGAAAAGCAAAACATTACCGGAAACATTAGTTATGACTCGGAGAACCACCAGTTAATGGTTAAGATTCGACAAGAGAAAGTGGATAAGATTGCGCAGTTTATTCCCAAACAAAAAATAGACAGTGGGGGTGAAAACGGGAAAGTATTGGTATTAGGCTGGGGGAGCACCTATGGAGCAATAAAAAGTGCATGTGCTGACATGCAACGGGAGGGAATATCCGTTTCGCATGCGCATATACGTTATATGCGACCGTTTCCCGAAAATCTTGGCGACATTATCAAAAACTTTGAAAGAGTGTTGATTCCTGAACTTAATAATGGCCAGTTGATAAAGATTATCCGCGACGTTTATATGATTGATGCTGTAGGTTGTAATAAAATAATGGGAGTCCCTTTTACAAAGAATGAACTAGTTGAAGCTGTTCATCAACTATTGTAACAATGGTAACAAGCATTTATCCCGTCAGGCACAAATGTTAATCCACTTCAAAAACGGAGTTTGCCGCAATCTTATACATTTTTTGATATGCCGGCTTGAAATACCCTTGCCGATATGCAATTTTTTAAGCTCAATCCAAAAACTGCGAGGAATAAACTGCTATAATTAATGCCTATTGTATTTTTTGTCTGCCAAGAATTAATCCCAGCTTGAGGTTTAGAGAAAAATAGGCATCTTTCTCACCGGGACTTCCTCGTTTACCACCACCGAGCGGATTAGTTTTACTAATGATCTGTTTGTCTGCCATTCGTCTGGCAAGAGCGGCTTTCCCGGGAGGAAGATTATTTACGAATTCTATAGGATTGATATATGTCCGGCTTACGTCATCCAGATAATCTGTATTAAGAATTCTGTAAACACCTTCCAATCTGATGCTGAATATTCTTGACAATTCATGTTTGACACCAAATCCTACAGGAACGTTCATTTGCTTAAGCTTGTAAACCGGTCTGTCGGGATGAGTAGCAAATCCTTCTCCTTCTGTCCTTAATGGTTGCAGATCTACCCAACGATTGGTACCTGGTACCTGGCCCTGCGGATTAAAGGCGAAATATCCTATGCCAACCAGAAAGTATGGTGAAAGCCTCGGAGGAGGGTCGTCCCGATTCGCCCAATCAATAAACAGAAATAAAGGATGTAATTCCGCAATAACAGAAACCTCTGTAATCGAACTTCTAAAATTTAGGTTCCGGTTGAAGCGTTCTTTTGCAATATCTGTAACACCTTTCAGCACATTATCATCTGCTGAGATTTTCCCAAACGTTCCTTCAAGCCTGAGGCCAACTGCGTTTTTGTAGGTGGCAGAAAAAAAGATGCCACCCGCGAGTTGCGTTTTACCAATATTAAAATCTTTGAAGAATCTTTTGCCGATGCCCTTTTTGCCTCCAAGGTCAGTAAGACAATTCATTGCATTTATTGATCCGCCAATTTCAACCAGAACGGGCTGATCAAAATATTCAGCGCTATAAAAGTAATATTGCGCGGAAACTTTTTGACTATTTACACCAATTAAAAATATAATGATGAAAAAGTTCTTCCATGTTTTACTCAGCATAAGTGGTAAGTTAACTTATATAGTTTACAAGCCAGTCTTACAAATAAAGCATTTTTTATCCGATTTTACTTGATTTTCGCATGCTTTTATTGTAAAAGTTACAAACGGGGCGAAGCCCGCACTCACTGCATCTGGGCGTACGGGCAACACAAATGTACCTGCCATGCAAAATAAGCCAGTGATGGGCTTTATGAATAAAATTAACTGGTAAGTGTTTAACTAATTGTTTTTCAGCAGCTGCGGGAGTTTTGGCTAGCACTGTTAATCCTATTCTTGCACTCACCCGAAATACATGCGTGTCTACGGCCATATTTGGTTGTTGGTCGATGACCGAGGTGATAACATTTGCGGTTTTTCGTCCAACCCCGGGAAGTGTTACAAGGTCTTCCACTTTCATAGGGACTTCTGCTTTAAAATCACGCACCAGCATTTTTGCCATTCCAATAAGGTGTTTGGTTTTATTGTTTGGATAGGAAATGCTTCTAATTAAAGGAAAAAGCGTTTCGATGGAGGCATTACTTAAAGCAACAGCGTCAGGATACTTTAAGAAAATTTCGGGAGTAGTCATATTTACCCGTTTATCGGTACATTGAGCAGATAGTATAACTGCTACCAGCAACTGGAACGGGTTGTCGTAAAGCAACTCTGTTTCAGCATCTGGCGCATGCTCTAAAAAATAATTGATAACATAACGATATCGCTCCTTAATAGTCATAAAAAAACCCCACACATTTGTGAGGGGTAAAGTTCTTTAAGTTGAACAATATTATGCGTGCAATTCTTCAACTGCTTTCTCGGCGTAATTAAAGATGTTATCAAGCGTTTGTTGTCTTGGTGAAACCAACGCTACTTCATTCAATTGACGGTGCGATAATTCAAGAAGATTCATTGCTTCTCGTAAATTATAATTTGAACCCAATGCCAATTCAATAGCAGCTGTTTTTTCAGGGGAGGTTTCTTTGTACAGATACTGTAGAAGGTCTTCCGGGGTAAAATCGTACATAGTCATTTGATGCTTGTTAAGAGTTAAATAGTCATTATCCAATATCATAAACGGTGCCTTACAAATATATATTGTACAAATAGCGTACTTTCTTTTGAATTTATGGTGTTTTTACTATGAAAAGGTCTTCGTTGTCTTTTTTCATCAGATATTTCTCCCTTGCGTATTTCTCTATAGTTTGTGCATTTGTCTTTAGTAGCATTAATTCTTTCCTGGTGTCGGTTATCTGTTGCGTTAGATGCTGCTCACTTCGTTCAAGTTCCTTAACTTTTTGAATTCGCGCGGCTATGAGCCCCCAATCCTTAGGATCAAAGAAGATCATCCAGACGACGAAAAAAATGGCAGCGATGAAATATTTATTTTTTAAAACAGAAAGTACACCGGAGAATTGCTTCATAAATTATAGTTACCGGATTCAAAGTACAAAAGTTTTCCAATAAATAACCTAAAAGACCAGTAATAAACCTGCGATGCCGGGTTATTACTAAAAAAGCCACGTCTCCGTGGCTCTAATAATATATCAGTTGATAATTACTTTCCAAATAAAATTTTACCTGCAGGATATACTGCACTGGCTCCAAGCATTTCCTCAATGCGAATGAGCTGGTTATATTTTGCCATACGATCGCTGCGACTTGCAGAACCGGTTTTAATCTGGCCACAATTTAGTGCTACGGCAAGATCAGCAATGGTACTGTCTTCCGTTTCGCCGCTGCGGTGGCTCATAATTGTGTTATAACCGGCTTGTTGAGCCATACTAACAGCATTGATGGTTTCAGTGAGTGTACCGATCTGATTAACTTTTACCAGTAGTGCATTTGCCGTTTTTTCTCTTATCCCTCTATCAAGCCGAGTAACATTAGTAACGAAAAGATCATCACCGACCAACTGGCATTTATTGCCCAACTTATCAGTTAAGTTTTTCCACCCCGCCCAATCATCTTCAGCCATTCCATCTTCTATAGAGATAATAGGATATTTATCTACCCAGCTAGCCCAATAATCTACTAGTTGATCGCTGGTCATTTTTTTGCCGTCGCTTTTATGAAAAATGTATTGCTGTTCTTTTTCATTCCATAACTCACTGTTTGCTGCATCCATGGCGATTCCTATCTGGCTGCCAGTTTTGAAACCAGTTACTGCAATAGCTTCGAGCACCGTTTCAATAGCCTCTTCATTGCTTTGAATGTTGGGGGCAAAACCACCCTCATCGCCTACATTCGTACTGAATCCTCTCTTTTTTAAAACAGTTTTTAAAGCATGGAAAATTTCAACGCCCCATTGCAGTCCTTCACTGAATGTGGTC
>JANXYS010000050.1 GCA_025355935.1 Chitinophagales bacterium
GGCAACATCATTTGAGGGGAGGCTCAATATGATTGCATCAGGCTGATAGGTAAGTGCTTTCGTAATATTCCGGGCTGTATCAATAGTAAATGGATACGGCGTGTAAGTGCCGGTAGGCGAAACGTCCCAAGAAGTAAGTCCAGGGGTTGCAAGGTTAACGAGAGTTACCTGCTGGCCTTGCTGTAACATGTACGCCTTGTATTTTCTTACCCAGGAACTGTCGATTGGCGATGCACCAGTGCCATAAGCAGTTGACGAACCAACCACTACGATTTTGTAGGGAAGATTACATATAGCGGTCACACGGCCAGGCCAGTTAGTAGGTATCGGTGCGTTTACGGTAACTGCCGTCGTATCCCTTCCAGTAAGTCCACCCGGGTCGGTGACGGTTAATTCAAATTGGTACAACCCGGGAACCAGGCTTTTAACCTTAACGGAACACAAAGAATCGTTCGGAAGGGAGGAAGATGCGGGGCCCGCAATTTTTATCCATTTATATTTTAAGGCAGCATTTTCGGGATCATATGATCCACAGCCCTTTAAGATAAGTGAATCTGCCGGCAATTGAATAGAGGTATCAGGCGCAGCAATAGCCACAGGAGAAAGATTTGATGGCGGCGGCGGAGTAAGCGTACTAACTGAAACCGTCAGCGTGTCTTTTCCTTTTAAGCCGCCTGTATCAATAACAGTAAGTTCAAACTTATATGTCCCCGCTACAAGATTTTTAGCCTTAACAGAACAAAGGGAATCATTTGGGAGGGAGAGAGATGCAGGACCAGCTATTTTTGCCCATTTATATTTCAGAGTGGCATTCTCAGGATCATACGAAAGACATCCTTTTAAAAACAAAGAATCAGTTGGAAGTTGCAGAATAGTATCTGATGCTACTATGGCAACCGGCGCCTGGTTGATAGGAAGAGGTGCAGGACTTGAACTCCCGACAGTAATATCAAGCACATTAATAGCAGAGAAATCACTTCCGGCTTTGGTCCTGATATCAAAATCCATACTCGTCTTACCTGTGAAAGAAAAAACTGCTGCATTTGTATAATTAATGTTTGCCGTCGCGTTATAACTTTGCCAGATAGTTTCATCTGCCCTCTTAATCTCTATACTACGCGATGCTGTTGTATTGCTGCGTGTTCCCCAAAACTTGATTGAGTAATTATTATTGGAATTCAAGCCGCTAACCCTCCATCTTCCGGTGGCTGCACTGCTATGTACAAGTGCATGATCTGTTGTAGCGCTTGCCGGATAGTCGCCCACTACTCCGGCCGTATTCCCACTACCGATACCCAGCGATGCAGTATTATAATTTCCATCTACCCGGCTAATTACCTCTATATTAATTCCTGACGGAACATTCCCTGTAGTTAGCGCGTTTGATACCCTTACTCCCTCCCGGGCATCCGTCATGTTATTCCAAAAATTTCCATTCAAATTTGGTGAGGGCGTAAGTGTCCCTCCATAGTTTGCATCACCGCCGATGTCTATCAACACCCGTTGCGCACAAACACTAATAGTTTCAAGTAAAATAAAAATTAAGCAGAATAGAGGAGTTACAATAATCTTCTTCATACGAATAAAATAATAGGGGGATAGGCAACCCTCGGGGGGACTGACCAAGATTAAAATAATGTCAAGTGGATTAAAGAAGAGGGCGGGATTTCTATAGGAAGAGTATTTCTAAATTAAAGGTAACTTAACTGCGGCAAAATCCTAACAAGATCGACGTTAATTTGTTGACAATTTAGAGTCTGTATCGAGCTCTATTTTATACGTGACAATTGCCGCAATTAAAACAAGACTGGACAATCTAAGGGCAAATTTTTACATTTGCCTGATGCAAAAAAAATTATTTCTACTGGACGCAATGGCATTAGTCTTTCGAGCCTATTATGCCTTAGTTCGAAGTCCACGCGTAACAAGCAAAGGTCGTAACACTAATGCACAGTTTGGCTTTACAAACACCCTGATCGAGTTGATTAATAATCAAAAGCCCACTCATATAGCAGTTTGTTTTGATACCCACGCTCCTACAGAAAGGCATACTGATTTTGCGAGTTATAAAGCTAACCGGCAGGAAACACCGGAGGACATTTTGTCTGCTATACCAGATATTAAAAAAATTATTCAGGGGTTTAATATCCCCGTGGTAGAAATGGATGGCTATGAAGCTGATGACGTGATTGGAGCAATAGCAAAACAAGCTGAAATGGTAGGCTACGAGGTTTTTATGGTTACTCCCGACAAAGATTATGGGCAGTTGGTATCGCAAAACATTAAAATTTACAAGCCAGGTTACCAGGGAGGAATCATAGAAGTTCTAGGCCCGGATGAGGTTTGCAAAAAATGGGATATCGATAACGTAAGTCAGGTTATTGATATCCTTGGCCTTATGGGCGATGCCGTGGACAACATTCCCGGAATAAAAGGAGTAGGTGAGAAAACAGCATCAAAACTCCTCAAAGAATTTCACAGCCTTGAAAATATTCTTGCTAATGCTGACAATATAAAGGGTTCGCTAGGTGAAAAAATACGGGCCGGAAAGGAGGATGCCATCATGAGTAAGAAGCTAGCAACGATCATACTGGATGTTCCGGTTACATTTCATGAAGAAGATTACCGGCTTAAAGAAATGAATAAAGATGCACTTACCGAGGTGTTCGATATGTTGGAATTTAAAACAATGGCGAAGAGAGTATTTGGTGACGGTCAGGCTAGCACGACTTCTTTCGTGAACAGCAATTCTGGTGTAGCAAATGCCGGCCAGATGGACCTGTTCGGAAATGCACCATTTCCACTGGACCCGGCGATTGATCCGTCAAATGATAATTTTGTAAAGCCAATAGAAAAAAATATAAATAATACGCCCCATAATTACCAACTCGTACAAACTGATGAAGAGATCGTGACGCTTATTCAAAAACTGACCCCTGTTAAAGAAATAAGTTTTGATACGGAAACAACGAGTATCAACGCAAATCTTTCAGAACTTGTTGGATTAAGCTTTTGCATTAGTATATCTGAGGGATATTATGTTCCCTGCCCCGCCGATAGAAAAAAAACCACAGAAATACTTCAGCTATTTTCGATTTTATTCTCAGATGAAACCAAAGTTTGGATCGGCCAAAATCTGAAATATGACATGCTTGTGCTAAAGTGGTATGGCGTAGAGCTCGAAGGAGAAATTTTTGATACAATGCTGGCTCACTATGTTATTGAACCGGATGGTAAAAGTAGTATGGATTTGCTGAGTGCGAAGTTTCTGGGATACGAACCAATCCACATTGAAGAGCTGATTGGTAAAAAGGGAAAGGGACAAGGGACTATGAGGGATGTGGAAATTGAAAGAGCTAAAGAATATGCTGTGGAAGATGCAGACATTACGCTCCAGTTGCGCAACAGGTTTTTACCGGAGCTGAAAACAAAAGAGGTGGAGAAAGTTTTCTATGAAGTGGAAAATCCACTTGTGAAAGTGCTAACTAACATGGAATTCGAAGGAATAAAGGTAGATGTGACTTTTTTACAGGCTTATTCGAAAGAATTGGAAATAGATGCAAAACTGGCCGAAGAATCCGTCTATAGCCAGGCAGGACTTCGCTTTAATCTTGCCTCTCCAAAGCAGTTGGGCGAAGTCCTTTTCGATAAACTACTGCTGGATCCAAAAGCTAAAAAAACTAAAACCGGCCAGTATGCAACTGGGGAAGATGTATTAGCCAAACTCGCTAACCAGCATAAGATCTGTGATGATATTTTGACTTTCAGGGAACTAACAAAACTTAAAAGCACATATGTTGACGCGTTGCCCCTGCTTATAAATACAAAAACCGGGAGGGTTCATACCAGTTACTCTCAGGCCATAGCGGTAACGGGAAGGTTGAGTAGTAATAATCCAAACCTGCAAAACATTCCGATACGCACTGATAAAGGAAGAGAAATTCGAAAAGCATTTGTACCGAGAGATGAAAATCATGTATTGGTATCAGCGGATTATTCACAAATAGAATTACGCATTGTAGCCGCAATAAGCGCCGATGAAAATATGTGTAATGCTTTTAAAACCGGAACGGATATCCACACAGCTACTGCAGCCAAAGTGTTTAACGTAAATGAAGCCGAAGTAACTAAGGAGATGCGTTATAAAGCAAAAAGTGTAAATTTTGGCATCATCTATGGCCAGGGTGCTTTCGGACTTGCTGAAAACCTTTCTATTCCCCGCTCAGAAGCAAAGGAGATTATCGACAATTATAAAAGGCAGTTTCCAAATATTCAGAAATACATGGATGACACGATTAATTTCTGTAAAGAACACGGTTACGTAGAAACGCTCATGGGCAGGAAACGATGGTTAAAAGATATTAATAGCGCAAATTTCACTGTACGGGGATTTGCGGAACGGAATGCCATTAACTCTCCGATACAAGGTACCGCGGCAGACATGATAAAGCTGGCTATGATCAGGATCGAAAAGGCCTTTAAAGATAATGGTTTTAAAAGTAAAATGCTTCTTCAGGTGCATGATGAACTTGTATTTGATGTGCTCAGGGAAGAGCTTGAGAAAGTGAAACCCGTTATTTTAAATTGTATGCAAACCGCATTAGCCTTACCTAATGGAGTACCAACTAATGCGGAACTCGGCTCAGGAGAAAATTGGTTACAGGCACACTGATAAATTTTACAATCGCTTTTCAAATTTTTATAACTGCATGTCGGCGTTATAATAAAACTAATCTATGTTCGGATTGATCTACTGTTATGATGCGTATTGTGGGTGGTGCTATGGCTTTAGCCCTGTCATTAAACAAATAGCGGAAGAATATAAGACAATACTCCAACCAGACGTTCTAAGCGGGGGAATGATTTTGCCCGAGAAGCCCGTGCATATAAGCGTTACCGCAGGATACCTATTAAATGATTATAAAAATGTTGAAGAACTTACCGGTATAAAATTCGGCGAAGATTATTTATGGCATCTTCAAAATCCCGACGATACTGACTGGTATCCAAACTCCGAAAAACCGGCGATAGCCTTGTGCATTTTTAAAGAATATTATCCTGCAAGAGTAGTTGAGCTTGCTGCTGATCTACAGTCTGCATTACATTTCGAGGGACGCGATCTCACGGATAACGAGGCCTATCGGCATCTTCTTGAAAAATATAGTATTCAGGAGGAAACATTCTACGAAAAACTAAAAAGTGAAAGCTATAAAGAAGCTGCCTATTACGAGTTTGCACTCACAAAACAACTCCAGGTCAATGGTTACCCGACTGTATTTATTCAGACCGCAGATTCCAAATTCATAATGGTCGCGAGAGGGTATACGAAATATGAAACCCTGAAATCGAGGATAGAGAATGTCTTGAAAGAAAATCAGTAGATATAAGATTACTGCGAATAGGTCGAAAATGGTCTTACGTGTTTATCGACGGCGAATTAATTAGAAATTCGTTTGTAGCCCAGATCGAAAATAGACTACGGCATGTATGCTATCACTTCTTCGAAAAGCGTTAATACAACTCTTTGCAAATCCATATATGTTAGTTTTCTTTTAACATAAGCATAGAAGTATAAAAAGGAGAAATAGCAATTTTTCTTAACTTGCAAACTTAAATTTTTACAAATGACTTATAATAAATTAGTTTCTGTAACCGGGCTAAGTGGCTTGTTTGAATTGGTATCATCTAAGGCTGATGGGGGAATAGTTCGTTCTTTAGAAGACAAAAACACAAAATTTGTGAGCAATCGTGTCCATAGTTTTTCTCATCTCGAGAGCATAGAAATCTTTACCACAAAAGACAATGTTAACCTGGTAGATGTTTTCCAGGCAATGCAAAGTAACCAGGAAGCGCTTCCCGAGGTTAAAGCGGATGCAAAAGCAATCAGAAGCTATTTTGAGAAAGTATACCCTGATATGGACTTTGAAAGAGTTTATGGCAGCGACATGAAAAAAATGATTCGTTGGTATGATATTTTGGTTAAAAATGATGTTGAAATTAAATTATCCGAGTCTGGGGAAGACGATTCAGCCGGGGAGGTAATTGCTGAAAAGAAAACGGCTGCCGCATTAAAAACCGTGACCCCTAAGACTGCCGCCGTAAGAGGGGGCCCTGCTAAAAAGATAAATACACCACGGAAAATGGCCTAGTCAGCATGTGGTAACTCTTCAACTAATAATCATGCGCAAACCAAGAAAGGTTGAGCATTATTTTTAGTTGAAGAGTTACCACATGCTGACTAGGCCATTTTCCGTGGTGTATTTATCTTTTTAGCAGGGCCCCCTCTTACGGCGGCAGTCTTAGGGGTCACGGTTTTTAATGCG
>JANXYS010000051.1 GCA_025355935.1 Chitinophagales bacterium
ATTTACAAAAAATTTTGGTAAATTTTCATCGTTAATCTAAAATTATATTACACTAAAAAACGATTATGAAAAAGATTATTTTATTCTCTTTGGTTGCTTTTTCCTTGTATTCTTGTAAAAAAACATCAGAAGTAACAGCCCCTACTGACGGAATTTCGGTGGCAACAAAAGCAAAAATTGCTGCGCTTGGTTTCTCAACTGCGAATGTTCACAAAACTGCTGATGGATATTTAGTTGAAGGAGACATCTTGCTTGATGACGAAATTTTAAATAGCACACCGGATCAGTCGCTTTTGCGCATTGCTGAAAACGAGCAGTATCGCACTACAAACCTTGTGAAAAATTTGCCAAGAGTTGTTACTATTGGAATTACAGGATTGGGAACTGCATTTGTTCAGGGAACTGATCTGGCTATCTCCCGTTACAATGCGTTGGGCTTGCAATTGAAGTTCCAGCGTATTACTTCTGGAACGCCGGAAATCACAATCCTGGGATTTGATCAGGCAGCAAGTGGTGGTTACATCACTTTAGGTTCCTCGGGTTTCCCGACTAAGAGAGGAGACCCGTATAATACTATTAAAATGAATACTAATGCGCAGGCATATGGCTCAAATCCAAGTGTTACTTATGTAGGAAGTGTTATACAGCATGAGCTCGGACATTGCATCGGTATGAGACATACAGACTATTACGACAGGTCGTATAGCTGCGGTGGGGCTGTTAGCAATGAGGGGGCTTCTAATGTGGGGGCTATCCTGATTCCAGGAACACCTTCCACTGCTAACGCAGGTTCGTGGATGCTGGCCTGTTCTAACGGTGGGGATCGTACTTTTAACAGCAATGATATTGTTGGGTTGAACTATATCTATTAATAAGAATTGCAACATAATAAAGATGGCTCCGCTGTGATGCGGAGCTTTTTTATTGTAGCCATGTTAAATCCCCAAACTCGTATTCGGTTTCTACACCGCTGTCAAGCAGTAGAGTTCCCCTGCTGGTCACCAGTTTTACCCGTGCAGTGAAAATAATGTTGTCCTTTTTAAATCTTGCCATGGTATTGCGTTTATACAAGACATTATTGTAAGCTTCGAGACATGTACTAAAAGATCCCGTCCTTACCGTCTCGACCCAGCCCATCACAGCGGCATAAAGTTCAGCAGCAAGTTCAATGCAATCATACGCGCCCTCCCGGATTTGCCTCAGAGAGACTGCATTTCTTAGCTCTGTTGAAAAACTGGACCTATTGATGTTAAGCCCGATTCCGACGACCGCAAATGTCCATTTACTCCCTTGGACTACATTCTCAATGAGAATCCCACCTGCCTTTCTGTCACGCCAATATATATCATTGGGCCATTTAATAGACGTGTCTTCGCCTGCATACTTTTTAAAAAAGTCGTAGCAACCCAGCGATACTACCACAGAAATCTCAAATTGGCGCGATGGGTTTAGCCACGATGGCTCCAGGACTATACTTAATGCAATGTTCTCGTTTATGCCGGTTACCCAGGCCCTTCCGCGCTGACCTTTGCCCGCCGTCTGTTCCTTTGCAAACCACGCCATGCCATGCTTCGCCAATCCTGCATGAACCTTTGCCATGGCATAGTTGTTGGTACTGTCGGTGCTATCTAAAATGCTAAATACTTGGGGGCCTGGCATATTGAATCTTACAGGTAAAAAAGAAGTAGTACTTTTGAGATTATTTGCAAGCTAACATTTTTTAGCTGCGCGCGTCATGGCATATCCATGAAAAATTTTTTATATAAAACAATTAGGTTTGAACAATTTGACCGCACTCGAGAGCCGTAAAAAAAACACTTCTGCCAGGCTATCACGAAACAGCAAAATATTTAAAGCAATCATCAGTGCAATACATGAAAAGAAAGGGGAAAATGTTGTGAGCCTTGATCTTCGGAAAATCCCGGAAGCCGTTGCTGATTTTTTCATTATCTGCCAGGCAAACAGCAATACACAGCTTAAAGCTATTGCAGATTTTGTTGAATTCCACGTTAAGGAAAAATGTGATGAAATGGCTTACAAACACGAAGGTCGCCAGGCTCAACAATGGATCCTTATAGACTATGTAAACGTTGTTTTACACGTAATGCTGCCCGAGACACGCAAATTTTATCAACTCGAAGAAATGTGGAGTGATGCCGGGGCAATGGAACACAACGATTAAATTCAATACAAAAGATTACGAAAATATAAACATGTCAGATAAAAATATGAATCCCCTTAGTCCTAAACGAAAGACTTCTGAAAACCTTCCCCCGACTGGAGATGACCCAAAGAAAAAAAGCTGGTTTAACATATACTGGATTTATGCATTGGTTTTTCTTTCTATTATAGCCTATAACCTGGTTAAAGGTGTAAGCAGAGACGGAATTGAAACGGACCAGCAGAAATTTTATGAGATGGTGAAACAGGGAGATATCGAGAAAATCAAGACCATTCGAAATAAAAAAATTGTTAGAGTTTACGTAAGTAAGGATAGTTTGGCAAAAAAGACCCCTTATTACCTGTCCGCCCTGAATACAAAAGAGGAACCCAAAAAATTTGAAACAGCAAGTAAGTTGGAGGCTCCTCAGCTGTTTTTTAGCATCGTTGAAGACAAAACATTTGCTGACCAGATGAGCGAGTTTTACAAATTAAATCCAACGGTAAGGCAGGTGCCGGATAGCCCTGATAACGAGGGTGAGCAATTTGGACAAATTATTAATTTCATACTGCCATTTCTCCTTATAGGACTCGTGTTAGTGATGATGATGCGAAAAATGGGAGGAGCTGGCGGAGCCGGCGGTCCTGGTGGAATTTTTAGTATCGGTAAGTCGAAAGCTACTCTTTTTGATAAAGGGACAAGAGTCAACATTAACTTTGGTGATGTTGCAGGGTTAGATGAGGCGAAAGTAGAGGTTATGGAAATTGTGGATTTTTTAAAGAATCCAAAAAAATATACCGCCCTCGGTGGTAAAATTCCTAAAGGTGCGCTGCTTGTCGGCCCTCCGGGAACTGGTAAAACTTTGCTTGCAAAGGCTGTTGCCGGCGAAGCTCAGGTTCCTTTTTTCAGTTTAAGCGGAAGTGATTTTGTAGAGATGTTTGTAGGCGTAGGTGCAAGCAGGGTTCGTGATCTTTTTAAGCAAGCCAGGGAAAAAGCGCCATGTATCATTTTTATCGATGAGATTGACGCTATTGGTCGGGCTCGTGGCAAAAATGTAATGATGAGTAATGATGAAAGGGAGAATACACTCAACCAACTTCTTGTTGAAATGGATGGGTTTGGTACTGACCTGGGTATTATCATTCTCGCTGCAACGAACCGTCCTGATGTATTGGATACTGCCTTATTACGTCCGGGGCGTTTTGATCGGCAGATTACCATCGACCGTCCGGACCTGGTTGGAAGAGAAGCGATTTTTAAAGTGCACTTAATGCCCATCAAAATCTCTCAAACTTTAGATATACATAAACTTGCTGAGCAAACCCCGGGATTCGCGGGTGCAGATATTGCAAACGTTTGTAACGAGGCGGCCTTGATCGCTGCCCGGAAAAACAAAGATTCCGTTGACATGAGCGATTTTCAGGATGCGATCGATCGGGTAATTGGAGGCTTAGAAAAGAAAAATAAAATTATCTCACCGGAAGAAAAAGAGATTATAGCTTATCACGAAGCGGGTCATGCTATTTGTGGTTGGTACCTGGAGCACGCGTATCCTCTTTTAAAGGTAACAGTAGTTCCTCGCGGTTCCGCAGCCTTAGGATATGCTCAGTATACCCCTAAAGAACAGTACTTGTACAATACTGACCAACTGATGGATCAGATTTGTATGACGCTCGGTGGCAGGGCAAGTGAAGACATTTTCTTTGGTAAGATTAGTACAGGAGCAAGCAACGATTTACAGCAAATTACCAAGATCGCTTATAGCATGGTCACTACCTATGGAATGAACGAAAAAGTAGGAAATGTTAGCTTTTACGATCCCAATCAGGAGA
>JANXYS010000052.1 GCA_025355935.1 Chitinophagales bacterium
GTAAAGCTCCAGCGAGTCAAGCTGCGCCATACTTTTTTTGATAACGGGAAGGTCGAAGTGGGAGTCAACAGATACATCCCCATGCCCCGGAAAATGTTTGGCAGTGGCCATTACTCCATTATCCTGCATACCCTTCATGTAAGCAACTCCAAAATCTGCGACCTTATATTTGTCCTCTCCAAAACTACGGTCGTTTATAACCGGGTTATCAGCATTATTATTTATGTCAACAACAGGAGCGTAATTAACCTGGATCCCCATTCGAAGACATTGTTCCGCGATGATTTTACCATAGTTGTAAACGATCGTGGCATCTTTCATAGCTCCGAGCATCATTTGTTTAGGGAGAGGTAAAACGCTATCTGTCATCCGCATTCCTAATCCCCATTCTGCATCGATACATATCATCAGGGGGGTTTTTGCAGTTGACTGTAAAGTATTCAGGATCGTCGCTTGTTTAACCGGACTTCCCTGGAAAAGACAAATGCCACCAATATTATAATCCTTTACAAGTTTCATTACCTGGTCGTCAAAGAAGGTTATATTTTTTGTTTTGCCATCTATAGTAGATAATCTTACGACCATTAATTGCGCTATGCGCTGATCGTCGTTTAAGGTTTGGTACACACTGTCGCTCCATCTTTGCGCAGGCGCTTGCGCATACACGCAAGTAAAAACAAATGAAAATATTATTACCGCAAACAAACTTTTTATCATCTGGTAAAATTAAGGACGCAAATCGAAATAAAACATTCGGGGTATTTATATAACATGCTTTTGCATTGGTTTAAAATAAGTAAAATGTATACAATTTTTCGGGAGCCTCAGAGGAGTTTTATTAAGACACAAACCGTACTGTTAGCATTTAGCCAACGTGATCATAAATGCCTCTTGTACATAATTTTGGAAACGGAACAATGTTGCAGTTTATCCGGTAAAAAATGCGATTTTTGCGGGATAAAATTTAAAAACCGAGTTTTTGCCCGACATCATTCAATTACTACCTGATAACATTGCTAACCAGATTGCGGCAGGTGAAGTTATCCAACGACCGGCCAGTGCGGTAAAAGAGTTGCTTGAAAATGCAGTAGATGCGGGTGCAGATGAAATCAAACTCATTATCAACGACGCAGGAAAGGCCCTTGTTCAGGTTACCGACAATGGGAAGGGGATGAGTGAAACGGACGCCCGTATGGCATTTGAAAGACATGCAACATCAAAAATCAGGAACATTGAGGATCTTTTTCGGATAAAGACAATGGGTTTCAGAGGAGAGGCACTTGCAAGTATTGCCGCCGTAGCCCAGGTGGAATTAAAATCAAAAAGAGCGGATGATGTGGCCGGGGTTTACATTGAAATCGAGAACAGCCAGGTAAAACTGCAGGAACCATTTGCAATGCAAACCGGGACATCAATTGCCATGAAAAATCTTTTTTTTAATGTTCCTGCAAGACGGAATTTTTTAAAAAGTAATCCATCAGAGTTACGGCATATAGTTGAAGAATTCATCAGGGTAGCCATGAGTTTCCCCGAAATATTTTTCTCCTTTACATCCGGAGGTCAACAAGTTTTTCACCTTGAAAAGGGATCGCTTAAACAGCGCATTGTTCAAATACTGGGCAATAATTATAATTCTAAACTTGTAAGTGTTCAGGAGCATACGGATTATCTCGACATTATTGGCTTCGTTGGTAAACCCGAAACGGCCAAAAAAACCAGAGGCGACCAGTATTTTTTTGTTAATAATCGTTTTATCAAAAGTGCGTATCTCAATCATGCGGTCATGAAAGCCTTTTCGGATATGATTCCAAAGGACAGTTACCCGATGTATGCACTGTTTATCAATCTTGATCCCGCGCAACTTGATATCAACGTTCACCCAACGAAGCAGGAAATTAAGTTTGAGGACGAACGTATTGTTTATGCGTTCGTAGAGAGTGCCGTAAAGCACGCACTCGCGCAATTTAGCATTACGCCTACGCTTGATTTTGACCTGGATGCTTCAATACAAAATCTGGACGCTGTAAGTAAGCCCTTTACGGACGAACAACGTTCTTCAACATCTGCCTCCTCACTTTTCAATACATTTACCAAAAAGAACCAGGCGCATTTTATTGAAAGCAAAAGCGAGCTTAAGCATTGGCGTGATTTTTATGAAAAGCCGGCTTCAACTTTGATTTCAGGCACCGATCTTTCCCTGGCCATTCGGCCACTTCACGAGCAGGGGCTTACAAGGGACTTTATTCCTGACCGTCTCATTCAGATTCACCAGGCTTATATCGTGGTGGAAACTGACAGGGGTTACCTGCTCATTAATCAACAGAATGCTCACGAGCGCGTTTTATATGAACGTTTTAATTATGCTGTCTCCGGAAGACCAATCGCTACTCAACGAAGTCTGTTTCCGGTATCTATCGATCTCGCAGCACAGGATGCTGTGCTGCTCTCTGAATTGATGCCCGATCTTCTGCAACTTGGATTTTTGCTGGAGCCTTTTGGGAATAATAGTTTCGTAGTACAGGGTACACCTGCAGACGTTAGCCAGGGAAATGAAAGAAATGCTATTGAAAAAATGATTGAACAATACAAACATTTTAGTACTGATCTTAAATTTAGTAAAAGGGAGAAATTATTCCGCTCCCTAGCTATTCAACAGTGTATCCGTTCAGGCACTTCTCTCTCCCAAAAGGAAATGAATAGTCTGCTGACAGATCTCTTTGCCTGTGAAATTCCTAACAGCACCCCTAACGGTAAGCCCACGTACATGAGTTTCAAAAAAGATGAAATGGACAAAATGTTTGGCAGGTAGCATAAATTAATTGCGACTCCTGATGTTTTCCAAAAACTGTTCTACTGCCTTACGTACAGGTGTGGCTCCGGATGCGTAATTATTAACGAGAACTGAAAATAATAACAGCTTCCCTTTCTTAGTAATTAAATATCCACTCAAAGCGCAGTTATTACTAAGAGTTCCGGTCTTAGCGAAAATGAAACCAGCGTCTTTAAGATAGTAGTTCTTCAGGGTTCCTTCTCCCCCTGTTGCAAGGATATTTTTTAAACGTGCTAGTCCAAACTCATTTTTCAATTTGTTAAGAATATAAATAAAATCATCAGGGGTAAATAAGTTGTAGCGACTTAGCCCACTTCCATCTACCCAACTCGGTTTAAAGGGTATGTCACTAAAGTCTTTTTTTAATAAAGTATCAATCAACTTTGCTTCATCCATATAGCCGAGGTATTCATTGGCTGCCATTAGCAGGGTTTGCTCTGCAAAAAAATTATCACTCCGATGCATCATGGGTTTAAAAAGCGAATCTATAGGTTGAGTATGCAACACCTTGTATTCATTTGCCGCGAAAAGGATATTTGTTTTGCTAAATGATGTGGTTGGGTACCTGATATTTAATATTTCAATTGCGGAACCCACACCGTTAGTTACAAAGGGAATATATAGTTGCGCTTCTGTTTTGGTCAATGGGTAAGTGAATGTAAAATAGTTTTCTTTTTCTCTCCTGGCGAAGGATAGACTCTCACTTCGCGCGGTATTCAGGAAGGTAGCGGATCTTAAAATGGGGAAAACCTGGAGGTTGTATTCCTGAGTACCAGATGCGGGCAGGATTGTCGTCAGCTCTTTTTTGAAGCTGATTGAAATATTATTTCCTGCAACCGGCAGTGCATTTCTTTCAGGCATATACGATTCGCCATATTCGTCCCAAGCCCAACCAGACCCATATTTACCAGTCTTGAAAGCTGTATCATTTATAGTTACTGCTAAATTATTTTTCTCGAAAAATTCAGCAACTGGTTGCTTTTGAAAACCAGAATATAAAAATGTTGGGTCACCAGTTGGTAGCACATACAAGCTGTCTCCCCGTTGCCGATACCTTAAACCAACCAGACTGTCACCTAAATATTTAAGACCCGCATAAAGCGTGAAAAGTTTGGTGTTACTGGCCGGAACGAAATAATGATTGGCGTTGTACCGGTAAAGAAATTTCGAATTGTTCGGATCGTAGATACTTATACCAACGAATCCTTTGCTGATTGCTGTATCATTCACTAGTAAAGTATGCGCATTACTATTGATTCTTCGGGTATTGGAGCATGCATTCAATAATACAAATGCCAGCATAACAAAGGGAACAAAATAATTAAAACGTGCATTGGCGAGCATGCGCAATAGTTTAATGTTCGATTTCTGGTCTGAATAGTAATTAGACTTAATTGCGTTCCTGTACCCGCAACCAGCGCTCGGGTATTTCATTATTACTTGCCTTTATATAGTCGTTGTAGCTGCAGGCGATATATTGCTGATCAGGCATTTGCATCCACCACCGGTCAGTTCGTTTACTTTGCAGGAAAACCGTGTCGATCTCCGCAAAGGCAGTGTGGTACTCATTAAAATTGTTTCGGTCTTCAATCTGCGTCTCTTGTTTACTGCGGCTTTTACCATCTATAAAATACCAAAGCATCTGGCTGATTTGCCTGGCCGTAAGCTCGTTAGTGTCCTGGTCGGGGTTATATCCGTAAATGCCCATACTGCTTAGGCGCGGGCTCATCCCCGCATAGCGCGTAAGCATACATGCTTCAATGCCGGTTAACCCATTAGGGCAATTTTTATTAGCCGGCGCATCACTAAATTTGATGGCACTAATGTCAAAAGTTAACAAATCCGTATCACGCAAAATGGGTTCCATTGACTCTATGTCTTCGGTAACTTTGCCAACGCGGTAACAATCAAAGCGTAGTTTGTCCATGGTTTCCAGCATCCTTGGATGAACGAAATAACTTTGAAATGCGATGTGGTTATAATGTTTTACGAGATTGGGCTCGCCCGTAAGAATCTCCATCAGAAAATTCTCACTCCTTACAGGACTTTCTCCCCGCAGGTCTATCATGGAGTCCACGCAGGTCACCTCTACCTGCTTATTAAGCTGCCGGTACGCCTGGTATTGCCCCAGGGTCAAATCATGCGACCCGCCTAGTAGAACAACTATTTTATTTTTTTTGAGTAATTCACCGAGCACCGTTCGGAGGCTCGCATAACTGTCGGCTAACGTTAAGCCGGTTTTTACATTGCCAAGATCGGCAATCTTTATATCTGTATGCCAGTAATTAAGGCGGTATAAGTGTTTACGTATAGTATCAGCTGCATTGTTTAAGCCTTGTAAAAAACTATCACCGCGAGTTTCTAATAAGCCAATCAAGACAATCTCCACATCATCGAGTTCTGGCAGATCATTTTCATAAATCAGGATGTGCTTCGCGAATTGTCCATCGGTATAACCCTCATCATTGTTGAGTTCAGCTACGCTTACCGGCTCCAGAAAATCTGTAAGGTCATGCATTTATATTATTTGTGGCAAAACTAAATGTTTTTTGGCTAAACCGGAGATCATCAAAGTCGCGATTTCTATTCCGGTTCAGTGTAAACTACACAATTCGGTAACTTGGCCCAGAGGAATATTTACATTATATATTTGTTATTGGTGTTACCTTTACACCCAATTTTAATTTCAGAAAATGGCGGATCAGCAAGAAGTATTAAGTGAGGTAGTAATTAAATTCGCAGGAGATAGCGGGGACGGAATGCAGCTTACAGGAAGCCAGTTTACAAACAACAGTGCGATGATGGGCCTGGACCTGGCCACCTTTCCTGATTTTCCGGCAGAAATTCGGGCGCCAATAGGTACTCTTCCGGGCGTAAGTGGTTTCCAGCTTAGGTTCTCCAGCGACAGGATATTTACTCCTGGTGATGATTGTGATGTACTCGTAGCCATGAACGCCGCAGCCTTAAAAGTAAACCTGAAAGGTTTAAAAAAAGGCGGAAGGATCATTGCAAATACAGACGGTTTCGACACCAGAAATTTGCGGCTTGCTAACTACCCGGAAGGAATTAATCCGTTGGAAGATAATAGCCTGGAAAATTATGAGGTAATTAAAATGGATGTCACCAAGATGACCCGTGAGGCATTAAAAGACATCTCGATGGGGACCAAAGAAAAAGACCGCGCAAAAAATATGTTTGTGCTGGGCTTTTTATATTTTATGTATGGCCGCAGCTTAGAAAACACGATTGATTTTTTAAAGTTGAAATTCGGAAAAAAAGATACCATTTTGCAGAGCAATATAAGGGTACTGCAGGCAGGTTATAATTATGGCGATACTACAGAAACTTTTACTACTACTTATAAAGTAGAAAAAGCAAAATTACCTGCTGGTAAATACCGCAGTATTATGGGTAATGAGGCATTGGCTTACGGGCTTATTGCAGCCGCTGAAAAAAGCGGTTTGCCATTATTCCTGGGCTCTTATCCAATAACACCGGCATCAGATATTTTACATGAATTAAGCAAGTATAAAAATTTTGGCATACGCACTTTCCAGGCCGAAGATGAAATTGCAGCCATTACTTCTGCCATTGGCGCAGCCTATGGTGGAAGCATTGGTGTTACTTCAACTTCTGGTCCGGGTATGGCTTTAAAAGCCGAAGCAATGGGTTTGGCAGTAATGCTTGAAATTCCTTTGCTCATCATCAACATACAGCGCGGCGGCCCATCTACCGGCTTGCCTACTAAAACCGAGCAGAGCGATTTAATGCAGGCATACTACGGTAGAAACGGCGAATGCCCCATGCCCATTATTGCCAGCAGCACCCCAAGCGATTGTTTTGATGTGGCTTATGAAGCGGTAAGAATTGCCGTACAGCACATGACACCCGTGATATTGCTGAGCGACGGATATATTGCCAACGGTGCCGAACCTTGGAAGTTTCCAACCTCTGCCGACCTAAAGCCAATTGAAGTAAAATTTAAGGCTGGTCTTGATGAAGGCGAAGAAAAA
>JANXYS010000054.1 GCA_025355935.1 Chitinophagales bacterium
CGGGAGTTTTACAGTAGAACAAGCGCAGGATCTTGCTAAAATATTAACTTCTGGTCGGCTTGATGCGCCAGCAAAAATTGTAGCGTTTCAACAGGTAGGACCAACACTTGGTCAGGAATCTGTTAATGGCGGTATTAAGTCTTTCTTTATTTCTTTCGCGGTTATTTTCATCCTGATGCTAGTTTACTACAACACTGGCGGTTGGGTTGCGAACATTGCGTTAATTCTGAACCTGCTTTTTACCATTGGAGTTCTGATAGCATTTAAAGCAACGCTGACTGCGGCCGGTATCGCGGGGCTGGTACTTACCATTGGAATGGCGGTTGATACAAACGTAATTATTTTTGAAAGGATAAAAGATGAGCTAGAAAAAGGTAAGGCTTATCAACAGGCCGTCAGCGACGGTTACAGGCGTTCATTACCACCGGTAATTGATGCGCATATCACTTCCCTGTTAACCGCGCTTATATTATTTTATTTTGGATTAGGCCCTGTTTTAGGTTTCGCAACCACACAGATTATAGGTATTTTATTATCATTGTTTTGTGGCATCCTGGTTTCAAGACTTATTACAGAAGTATGGACAAACAAACAACGCCATTTTAATTATTTTACTAATCTTTCAAGGAAAATTTTTAAACACGCCAATTACAAGTTCGTTGAATTTCGGAAGTACGCTTATATCATTTCCATAATAGTTTTGATTTTAGGTATTGCGTCGTTTTTCAATGGATTTCATGAAGGTGTTGAATTTAAAGGCGGACGCAGCTACACGGTGGAATTCCCACGCGCGGTAACCCCTCATGAGATTACTCAAATTCGTGACGGTTACCAGGCTAGCTTGAAAGATAATGTGGTGATAAAGACTGTAGGTGATAATCGCCATTTGAATATAACTACATCCTACCTTATCAACGAAGATGCGGCAGATGAGAAAGTACAGAATAAGCTTTATGAGGGACTGAAAAAAGTTCTGCCGGCCGATCTTAGTTATGCAACATTTGCGAAAAATAGCATTCAGAGTAAACAAACAGTGTTGCCGAGCATTTCAGATGATCTGAAGAGAGGTGCTGTAAAAGCCACCCTCTTTGCATTATTAGCTATCTTCCTGTACATATTTGTTCGCTTCAAGGACTGGAGATATTCTGTCGGAACTATTTTTACATTGTTGCATGATGTATTAGTCACGCTAATCGTCTTTTCTTTCTTCAAAAATATTGTTCCTTTTCCGCTAGAGATTGATCAGCATTTTATTGCGGCAATACTTACTGTAATTGGTTTTTCCATGAACGATACGGTGATTGTATTTGACAGGGTTCGTGAGTATAGTCGGGATATGAAAGGAGCGAGTAAAACAACCATCATTAACAGCGCCATTAATCATACCTTAAGTCGTACTATTATGACCTCTGCCACAGTGTTCCTGGTTCTTCTGATCCTGTTTATCTTTGGCGGTGAGGTTACACGCGGTTTTGCTTTCGCGATGCTGATCGGGGTTATTACAGGTTCCTACTCTTCCATTTTTGTAGGAGCGCCGGTACTGCTTGAATTTGCTAAAGACAAACCACTTGGTGCTGCAAAAGACGTTACTAACGTTCGTAAAGAAAAAGCACCCGCTTTATAAAAAGTTATAGTTGTCACAAGATATAGCCTGAAAGAGCCTCCATAACGAGGCTCTTTTTTTATGCACTAGCCTCTTGTGAGGCTGGGGATTTTCTATACATTTTATGGTGATTTGAACTATAAAACCCAAATTATACTTGGTAAAATTGTGTATGGTTTTGTTAGCAGAATTTGATGTCGGCAGGCCTGCTCCCCGGGTAAACAGGGTGATGCTAGATCTTCTCGTTAAAAATCGGGTAGAATGATTTCCGAAAACTACCAAAAATAACAAAGTAGGACACATAGCCAGGATGTGCATCAGGCCTGGCAAACAAACTAAACTTTATAAATATGAAAAGGATTTCTTTTTTACTCGCGTTCTTCATGATGATCGGCGCAGCGACCTTTGCGAACACTACACATTTAACCGTTTTAAATGTTGAAAATCCCGTTGTGAAAAAATCACTCGTGCATGCTGGTACCAACGATTTACAAAGGGCAACAAGTTGTACAGTTACGGTCACCATTACTAATTCCAATGGTTCTACATCTTCTTCCACAGCCACTTATGCTTGTGAGACATGTACTGCCACTCAGGCATGTACTGGTGCATATGCCCTAGCAAATAATATACTCAAGGGTTAATTAAATCGGGGCTATCAATCTTGATAGCCCCATTTTCACTTTAATATAGAAAAATTATGATAAAATTAATTCTGGCAATTATGTTTTCAACAGTTTGTCAACTCTCTATAGGACAAAATTTTATGGTAAAGTATCAGACCACCAGTTCGGCTGGAAATTTAAAAACACTTCTTCAAGTCTCCGACAGTGTCTCAACGTTTCGTTTAATTCAAGATGCGCTGTCAAAAAATGAGGACGGACATTTTTTCTTTATGAATAGGAATAAGAACATATTATATCAAACGGAGAATTTCAGGAATTTTATATTTTATGTTGCCGACAGCCTGTATCCTATGCAGTGGAAGTTACTCCCTGATACTATGTCAATATTACGGAAGAGATGCTTGGCTGCTACTACTAATTTTAGGGGTCGAATCTATACGGCCTATTATACCCCAAGTGTTCCTGTGCCTGCCGGACCGTGGAAATTTGGGGGCTTACCCGGACTAATTTTATCCTTAAGGTCAGATGACAATTATATTACGTGGGAGGCCATCGAACTAGTAGAAAATTACAGCGGTGAAATTAAGGTCCCTGATGTTAGTAGAATAAAGTTCATTACCTGGGAAGATTTCGTTGTGAAATATAAAGAGTCGTTTGAAAAGTTAAAAAAACAGATGCGGTCCGACGGGACCATGCCACCGGGATCCACTGCAACTCTTAAGATGGAGACAACTGAAATTATCTATCCTGAACTTTCTACAGGTAAGGGAATAACATTCTGATCTATGCCTAAAAACTACCTGATTGTTCTTGCGTTTTTAGTGACGCCCATCTTTAATTATGGGCAGAAAATTACAGGTCAGATCAAAAATCAATATGGTGAAAAGATTACTTCCGCCAGCGTTAAGATCAAAGACTCGGCCGCCGCATTCAATGTAAATCAATTTGTCATCGCTCGAAATGGAGTATTTGAAATCGAACTCAAAAAACTATACAAGCGGTTAGTCGTTGAAGTTTCAGCAAACCAGTACTACAGTTCGTTTTTTAGCATCGATAACGTCCAAAATGAAAAGTTATATGTTCACGATTTTACCTTAACACGAGACAGCGTAGTCAAGTTGCAGGATATTGTGATAAGGTCCAAAAAATTGCCTGTGCAGGTTAAAGGTGATACGGTGAAGTATAATGTTTCATCCTACCGCGACGGCACAGAACGCAAGATCCAGGATGTGATTAAAAAACTACCCGGTATCGAGGTGAACGAAAAAACGGGTGAAATAAAATTTAAGGGAAAATCGGTGGAGACTGTAAAGCTAGACGGAGACGATCTCTTTGCTTCAAATTATATGATCGGCACCAAAAATATTAATGTCGACGTAGTTGAACAAGTGCAGGCCATAGAACATTACAATGAAAATCCACTCTTAAAGGGGTTGGATAATGGTGATAAAGTAGCCCTAAATCTCACGCTCAAAAAAATGAAAACGGACTATTCCGGCAGCGGAGAAGTTGGTTTTGGTTTAAAAGATAAAAGTGGCCTTAGTGCAGATGTTTCTACGGATCTCCTGGGCATCGCGAAGAAAATCAAATCCTATTCCACATTGTCATACAACAATGTAGGGGTGAATAATAGCCCGTTTGATTACTTTTCATACAACCCCAATATAGACCAGTTGCGCGAAACAATGTACTTCGCAAAAAAATTAATTGGTGAGTATTATGTTGACTTTGATCTGGAAGAAGACCGAACCAATAACAATAACTCTATTTTCGGGAGCTATAATGCCGTATTTAAATTACATCCGAAATTGACGAGTAAGATAAATCTGTATTACCTGAAAGACCGGCTGCTTTCACAACAATCAGAATTCACCAGGATTAAAATTAACGGCGAAGAAATTCTCACATCCGATATCTCCAGGATCAAAAAATTCCCAGAACAATACAGGTCGGATATAGAGTTGAAATGGAGCACATCCACTACATCGTTATTAGAATACAAATTTAGGATACGAGATGAATCAATTTCGACTATGTCAAACGTTCTTCAAAATGACTCAAAGAGTTTTAGTACCCGGCTTCATTCAAAAGACAACCTTCTAAAACAATCGCTCCTGTTTACAAAACGGCTTACGGATAAGAAAGCGCTGCAGATAACTTTAAACCAATCTTTCAATAATGTTCCCCAAACATATTCCCTAGATCCGGCTGTGTATGATCCGGACATATATCTTGAGAATAGCCAGTACAGCCATTTTAGGAAAAGCGTTGCAGACGTACAAGCGGCTGTTTTGGGCAATACCAAAACTGCAAAATATTCCTACTCAATTGGCGCGAATACAGAGAAGATTCGGTTCGCCTCGGATCTCCTGGGGGTCACCGCTCGAGGAAACAATTTCATTGATAGTTTCAGGAACAGCACTATCTACCGGAAATACAATTTTTACCAGGCTGCTAATATTAGCCTCAAATACAGGAGCTGGCGATTCACGCCTTCATTCGTTGCTACATACATCTTACAAAATTTGCAAAATAACTTAAATACAAGTCAACAGGAAGTAAAGCGATTCACTATAGAACCCGGGTTTTCGGCGGGCATTAGGCTGAACAGGTTTTCGGGTATCCTTGGGGGTGTGAAGTACAGCAGCAAACCCTTTGGGGAAGAATATTTATACGATGCCCCAATTTTCACGTCCAGCAGGTTTAGCATAAAGAATGTAGTTGACCTAAAACTACAGCGTGCAGTATTTTACTCGATTAACTATTTTCATAATGACTTTTCTCGCATGCTCCAGGTAGATCTGGGGAGCAATTACCGTCAAAATAAGGGGAATTATTTTTCAGAGCTCCATATTAACCGTTATACAACTACTACCAGTTTCTTATACCTACCAGATGCCAATAGTGGTTTCGGAGGAAATATGCTAATTGAGAAATATTCATCGTTATTGCAAGGAACTATACGATTGAAAAGCAACTATTCTTTGTCGCGCTATAAAAATATTGTAAATAATTCGGGCCTGAGAGAAAACAGCGTTCAAATTCTAAGCTCCGAGTTCTTTTTCAAAACTGCATATGATAGTCAGATAAATTTTGAAAATATCATTACATTAAAGACTCTTAAAGCACATAATGACATAACCGAATATCTAAATACAGGTATTAAAGACATGTTTAAAATCATTTACAAACCCGCAAAAGATCTTTTGGGTTGGGTGGCAACTGATTTCTTCATTCCTAATATGAAATCGAAAAAACGAAATTATGTTTTTCTGGACGCCCTGATTAAATTTTCGCCAAATAACAAAAAGACCAGTTTTCTCCTAAGAGCGAAGAACATCTTAAATACGAAAACCTTCCAGCTGTATGATATAAATGACTACTCAACTGCAACTTTAAGCACAACAATTTTACCGCGGTATTTTATGATTAGTATTTCTAGAAATTTTTGATTTTTTCAAAATTTGATTCACAAACAGGAAATTTATTAACGACTTATTCCGCCCCTTTTAATCTTATATAATAATATTTTCGGCGATCGAGCCGGCTTAAACAGCAAAGCTTGTTCCGCAGCCACAGGTACTGCTAGCGTTAGGGTTCTTAAAAGTGAAGCCACGACTATTTAAGCCGCCTTCCCAATTTATCTCCATGCCAACGAGATAAATACCATGGGACTTATCTATAATTGATTTAACGGAATCAATTTCAAATACATCGTCTTTCTCCGTAGGAAGATCAAATTCCAAAACATATGTCATTCCACTACATCCGCCACCCTTCACTCCAACCCTAAGAATCTTGTTGCTGTCAAATCCCGGCGCGGCCATCAATCTCCTTATTTCGCTGACTGCTGAGGTTGTAAAGTGAACAGGTGCATGTATAGACGTTGCCATAATTTTTTCCATTGAGCAAAGTTAGGCTTTAATCTAAAAAAAGGCTTTTCGCAAATTTTCGAAAACAGGAATTTGTTAATACCGTTTAGTTAATTTTGTCTCACTAAAAACGACGTATGTATTTTCTTGCAATTGACATTGAATTCACAGTGCTTATCGGACTTTCCTTAATGTTTACATTAGCGTTGTTATGGCTTATTACAGAGTTTAATCGTATGCGGGATGAATTAAAGGAGCGTGCGGGTATAAATAACGAGACGTTGAAGTTACAGTTGCAGGCCTACGAACGACTGGCACTTTTTGCTGAAAGAGCAGGGCTGAAAAATCTGGTATCGCGGAGTAATTTCGATGATAATCGCGCCGGCAGCCTGCATTCCTCACTTGTGGAGGACTTAAAATCAGAATACGAATATAATGTGACCCAACAGATTTACGTAACTCCGGATATTTGGAACGCAGTAACAAAACTTAAAGACCAGAACATTTTTATCATTAACCAACTGGCAGCAACACTTACTCATGAGGCGAGCGGGTTAGAACTTAGTAAACGTATCCTGGAATATAGTATGACGGAGAAGGCAGAATTGAATAAAATTGTACTTGATGCCCTACAGTTCGAAGCAAAAAAGCTTCTTTAACTTGTTTAAAACTGCCTTGTTCATCTCACCAATCAATTATGTCTAATAAAAAAATTTTTACTGATTCAGGTATCGAAGTAAAAGAAGTTTATACTTCAGCGGACTTCACGGAAATGGAAGCTCCGCAGGCGGGGCTATTCCCTTTTACCAGGGGAGTTCAGCCTACGATGTATCGTGGAAAACTTTGGACCATGCGGCAATACGCGGGTTTTTCTACTGCTGAAGAAAGCAACAAACGGTATCATTACTTATTAAGCCAGGGGGTAAGCGGCCTTAGCGTTGCCTTCGACCTTCCCACGCAGATAGGTTATGATAGTGATCATGAGCTCTCTGATGGGGAAGTTGGGAAAGTAGGCGTGGCAATCGACAGCCTCGAAGATATGGAACAGTTGTTTGCGGGAATAAATCTGGAAAATGTTTCGACCTCAATGACCATCAATGCCACGGGCTTCATACTTCTTGCGTTTTATACAGCACTTGCAAAAAAGCAGGGTGCCGACCTGCAAAAAATTTCTGGTACAATCCAAAATGATATTCTTAAAGAGTATGCCGCCCGTGGTACCTACATCTATCCTCCACGGCAAAGTATGCGGATTATAACCGACATTTTTGAATGGTGCAGTCTTCAGCTTCCTAAATGGAACACTATTTCTATCTCTGGCTATCATATTCGTGAGGCTGGAAGTACTGCTGTACAGGAAATAGCCTTTACCCTAAGTAATGGTAAGGCCTATGTAAAAGCGGCCCTGGAAAAAGGCCTTGATATAAATGTCTTTGGCCGAAGGTTATCATTTTTCTTTAACGCGCACAACAACCTCTTCGAGGAGGTTGCCAAATTTAGGGCAGCGCGTAAAATGTGGGCGGTAATTATGAAAGATCTCGGGGCCACGGATGAGAAGGCTTTGATGCTTCGATTTCACACCCAGACCGGGGGAAGTACCCTTACAGCACAACAGCCTATGAATAATATTTGCCGGGTCACAATTCAAACGCTGTCAGCCGTATTAGGCGGGACTCAGTCGCTGCATACTAACGGTTTTGATGAAGCGCTCAGCCTGCCTACTGAGGAGGCGGCTAAAATAGCTTTGCGAACGCAGCAGATCGTTGCCTTTGAAAGCGGAGTGCCAGACACTGTGGACCCGTTTGCAGGTAGTTACTTTGTTGAAGCCCTCACTTTTGAGGTGGAAAAGGAGGCATGGGAATTAATAGGGAAGATCGATTTGCTCGGGGGAAGTGTTATGGCTATTGAAAGTGGTTACATGCAGGATCAGATTGCTGCGAGCGCCTATAAATACCAGAAGGATATCGAAAGCGGGGAGAAAATAATTGTTGGGGTAAACAAGTTTCAGTCGGAAGATAAAAAGAGGATGCCCGGTTTCAGGATTGATGAAAGCATCCAAAAACTACAATCTGATAAAATAAAACTATTGAAAAAAAGAAGAGATACGAAGAAGGCAGAAGCAAGCCTTGCTATCTTAGAAGCAACTGCCCGCTCCACCGAAAACCTCATGCCTGCAGTACTGGATGCTGTGGAAAATTATTGTACACTCGGTGAAGTTGCGGACATACTAAGAAAGGTTTTTGGTGAATATAAAGGATAAATGCCCAGGGATTAACTCTGTAAAAGCTGTATTGATCAATGAGCAAAATCAACTTCAAAATCCCCTTTAATACGTTCAATTGACGGGTTGAAATAGCCAAACTTCAGCTTTGGAAATTCTTCTTGTATCAACTCCATAAATTGCCTGACACCCATGCACTCACCGGTGTCAGTAACTCCAATTTTTCCAAGGTACCAATCAGGGTCAATATTAAAATTGCGCCATTGTATCATGCACACATCCGTTTCCCGGATTAACTTTCTCAACGCCTCGTATTCTTCAATGCTGTCGGTCATACCCGGGAAAACAAAATAATTGATACTGGTCCATCCGCCGTAACTTCTCACGATTTTAAGGCTCTCCCATAAATCTGAAAATACATAATTATTCGGGCGGTAATATGGTAAATAAACTGCCTCACGGGCAGAGTTCATACTTACCCGCATACTGTTCAAACCCGCCTCACAAAGCGCTCGCACCGCGTCAGGCTTGCTGCCATTCGTATTAATGTTAATGCTTCCTTTATCTGTATGTTTTCTTATCTCAATAATCGAATCACGTATTGTTTCCCACATTAGTAACGGCTCGCCTTCACAACCCTGTCCATAACTAATAAGTGGAAACGCTGCGGTTTGAAGGTGCGGTACTGTAAATTCAACAATCTCTTGAGCGGTTGGCCTGAAGGTCAGCCGGTCCTGCGTGCTAATGATTGTTTCATCAAGAGGTTGAAAACTGATACATCCGATACAATTCGCATTGCAGGCCGGGGAAACAGGTACGGGGCACTCCCATCGGCCAAGTGCGAGATTTCGTGCAGCCGGACAAGTGTAGGTCATACAACAATTTTCCATCAGGTGCCTGACCAGCCGATTATTTGGGTATGCTGCTAATAGTTGATTAGTTCCATCATGTATTGCTCCTTCTGAATATCCAGTACTTTCCTGCCTGATATCCTGTTCAATCCTAATGGCAGGTACGTAGATTTTGTCGTCGTTCCAACCTGTGGCGGTGTAACAAAATAATGGAAGTGTTGGCGCATCATTCATAGTCTCGTATGCCGCAATGTACAACCCTGTATGCGCGGGTGGTATAAAGGCAGCTACCGCCCACCCTTTCTCACAAATTCTCATCTCTCCTGAATCGATATCTAAACCTATTCCCCGTCTGCCAGGCAATTCGTAAAGCTGCCCACCTTCAGGCAGTAATATCCACTCGTCAAGTGGGATTGGCAATGCATCCCATCCACTCCTTCCTGTTACATATAAGCTTGTATCCTCAAAAATATTTCCTTCCCCGTCGCTATAAAGTAAAAACGGGCTTTCATTCAGAGCTGTCATAATGTATACGAAATTAATCTAAAAAAAGAGATGCCAGATCATTTGAGGTTGAACTCATCTGCCCAGACAGGCTTTGTCAGCCCTTTAGCAGCACAATCTTTTACAGTAATTATTGAAATCCACCTCGTTAAGATTTTGTGCCGAGGGGGGAGAAATATTAAATTGAAGAAGTTGGTTGTTTTTAAGATCAATACTTAGAATTCCGTCTTTACAAATCACTTGATCAACACTACTCCAGGAAATGATACGAGAGGGGAAAGATGGATATACAATACCTTCCTCCTTAAAACCGATATAAAGCCGCCTGGTTGCAAAGACTCCAGCAATTGAAACAACGATTATCAGGAAGGCAATGAACAATTTTCCCATCACGATCCATAGTATTGAATCGATGAAAAACATTAGCCAAGGTCCACGTTCCAATTGATTTAAAAGAGATTTTTTAAAAATGTACACACATGCTGTCGCTGCGTTTAACAGCACCCCGCACAGCGCAACCATTGCGTAATTGCTTCCCGCAATTTTCCCAAGTAAAATGGCACCAAATACCGCGCAATTGATTATGAGCAACAGGTTCGTCATTATCCAATATGTACTGGTCCGGGGATTCGGTATCTCGATGCTAAACTGGTTCATTTACAGGATTGCTCGCCACTAGCAGGTTACACAAACGGTACAGGATACGCGCGCCAACATTTTCATCCCATTCATCATGGCTTACGCCAACTTCATTTAAATCGAATCCGATAAACGTACGCCCGGAATCCATAATTCTTTTGAAAAGGTAAAAGATCTGGTCGGTTTCAAATCCTCCCTGAACAGGAGTGCCAGTGTTTGGACAGAGTTTCGGGTCAAGACCGTCAATATCGAAACTTATGAAAACATGATGAGGGAGCTTTTCAATGATGTTATCAACGATGTTTTTCCAGGTATTTCCTTCGTACAGGCTTTCTTTTATTTCCCGGTCGAAATAAGTCACTACCCTACCTTTACTATTATTTACGTAGTTCAATTCTTCATCACAATAATCACGAACACCGATTTGAACCAGTTTTGTTACCTGGGGAATTTGCTCCATAGCATTGTACATTATTGATGCGTGGGAATAGTTAAAACCTTCATAAGCCCGTCTAAGGTCACAATGCGCATCAATTTGCAAAATTCCAAAATTTTCGTACTTCGTGGAGATGGCCTTAAAGAAACCGAAGGGAGTACTGTGATCCCCGCCGAGTAGAGCCACAAGTTTTCCCTGCTCAAGTAATTCTTTTGTTTGTTCAAAAACCCAGTCATTCAAAAAATTACTACCGGCGTTAATTTCCTTCAGGCTTTTACACATGAATTTATTATCTCCCACTACCTCACCCTGGGAAATATAATTAATGTATAACTCCGCCTCTTTTCTTAAGTAATCTGATTTTATGAGTATTTTTTTATTAGGTTCCCGCATAAAATACCCTTGTTTCCATCCATCTTTTACTTCCGGATCAAAAAGATCGACCTGAAGGCTTGCAGTAAATATATGGTCGGGTGCCCTTGCCGTTCCTGGTTTGTAACTTACAGTTACCTCCCAGGGTATAGGTAATATTACCAGGCGCGATTCCGCTTCTGTAAAAGGAAGGCCAAAGATATTATTGTTAGGGTTTCCAACTGAATTAGGGTCAAAGGTTGACAAATCCGACATAGCTGCTTTTTAAAAATTTTCGCAAAGATAGCTGTTGTAAATACTTTTTTGCATGTGTTAAAAAACTCTTACTAAAAACATATCTATAAACGATTTGAGTTAACTTTGCATTTTATTTTAAGAACGTAGTATTACACCGTTAAATTGCTTGTCTTCTGATAAAACTACTGCCTGAGCTTGTTGAAGGCAGCTTCCCGTTAAACTAAAGGCTCTCGACAAGCTCAGCCTAAGATTCACTTTCTTTTATGAAAAAAACGCATATTGCTATGTTGGTTGGTATTGCTGCTTTAATTGTTGGCATGCTTGCTTATTCAACTGACTTTTCTACCTATGATACCGTAAGCTCTGCTAGAAATAAGCAAGGAACTTTCGTACACCTCATTGCAAAGCTAGATAAAAGTAAACCTGTTGAATACGACCCTATCAACAATCCAAATTACCTTTCATTTTACGCTGTTGACAGTTTAGGTGCACAAACAAAAGTGATTTATCATAACAGTAAACCTGCGGACCTTGAAAAGAGTGAACGAATTGTAATGAAAGGCAAAATGGGTGCCGATCATTTCGAATGCAACGACATACTTTTGAAATGCCCAAGCAAATATAAAGACGACAAAGGGCAGCTTCAGAAAAGCATGGTAGAACAGACTTCTACCAATTAATTTTGGAATTTTAATTGTGAAAAATGAATTTTGAAGGTGAGCATTTATTTCCAGGCCAGATAGGCCACTTTTTTGTTATACTTTCTTTTATCGCTGCCCTGGTCTCCACTGTAGCTTTCTTTACTGCGTCTGTCCAAACTGATCCAAATCAAAAATCCAGTTGGCTTAAATTTGCCCGAAACGCTTTCGTTCTGCAAGTTGCCGGTGTAGTGGTAGTTTTTACAACTATTTTTTATATCTGTTCCAATCATCTCTACGAATATATGTATGCCTACAAACATGCCTCAAAAGAGCTTGAATATAAGTATCTTCTTGCATGTATTTGGGAAGGCCAGGAAGGGAGCTTCCTGTTGTGGACTCTATGGCATAGCGTATTGGGATGCGTAATATTATTTCGAAGGAAGTTACCCGAAACATCTATCTGGCAGGCGCCAGTGATGACAGTTGTTAGTTTCGCGCAATTCTTCCTGCTGATGATGATCCTTGGAATTTATTTTTTTGATATAAAGATTGGCAATAGCCCGTTTATTCTCACGCGAAATGAAATCAATGCACCCATTTTTAGTCAACCGAATTACCTTTCTTTTATTAAAGATGGAATGGGGTTGAATATTCTTTTACGTAATTATTGGATGGTCATCCACCCACCTATTCTGTTCCTCGGCTTTGCATCCACGATTATCCCTTTCGCCTTTGCTTATGCCGGGCTGCAAACAAAACGTTACGGTGAGTGGATCAAACCCGTGCTGCCATGGACCTTGTTTAGTGCCTGCGTACTCGGCGTAGGAATCATGATGGGAGGCAAATGGGCGTATGAATCTCTTAGTTTTGGCGGATACTGGGCATGGGATCCCGTTGAAAATGCATCATTAGTTCCATGGTTAATACTCATCGCTGGACTCCATACCATGGTCGTGTACAAAGCAACGGGTCATTCACTAAGGGCAAGCTACCTTTTTGCATTTCTGACGTTCGGATTCATTTTGTATTCTACCTTTCTTACACGCACGGGGGTCTTGGGTGACACTTCGGTTCACGCTTTTACAGATGCGGGCAAGTCCATTAATATTATGATCGGAATGTTTGTGGCTGCCTTTGTAGTACCATCGCTGGTGATGTTGATAATACATTACAAACGGATCCCTACGATTCACAAAGAAGAGACCACCAATTCCAGGGAATTCTGGATGTTTATCGGCTCATTAGTATTCTTTCTTACGGCGATGTTTATTATAGCAAAGACTTCCGTACCTGTTTATAATAAAATTTTTAATACCCGCATCGCACCACCGGAAGATCTTGAATTCTCCTACAATAAGATTATCGCCCTCGTGGCCGTTATCCTGGGAATTTTAACGGCCGTAACTCAGTACCTGAAATATAAAGATACAAAACGAGGTTACCTCCTGTCTAAAATCCTGGTTCCCACACTTGTGAGTATAGCGCTTACCATTCTTCTTGGCATCTTCTATCCCTTCACTTATTTCAAACAAGGGACCGGCTTTCTCGGGGTTATTTATGTTGCGGCTTTTGCAACAATATACTCAGTGGTAGCTAATCTGTTTTACATTTGGAAGGTTTTAAAGGGCAAAATTATTAATGCAGGTGCTTCCATTTCCCACGCTGGCTTTGCCATGATGATACTTGGAATGATCATTTCATCAAGCAACAAACAAGTTATAAGCAGTAGCCTGGTGAACGGAATTACCGTGCCTGGAAGCAAGGATCCGATGACTAAACAGCAGGATGACCCCCGGGAGAATCTTACACTTATCCGTCAGCTACCTACACGGATGGGCGAATATGAGGTAACCTATCAAAGCGATTCAGCTGGTCACGAGAAGGGAAGGAAATTTTTTAAATTATTATTTGAGAAGAAGGATGCAGTGACTCAAAGAGTAACACAATCTTTTCATGTTGATCCCGATGTATATATTATGAAGGATAATAACATGAGCAGCAACCCGGATACAAAATCATATCTCAACCGAGACATCTTCACTTATATCTCATACGCGTTGAATGATGATCACAATGAAGACACCAGCCAGTTTAAAATACAAGAATTGGCTGAAGGAGATAGCGTTTTCTACAGTAACGGCTTCCTTGTTCTCGATAAGGTAACTAAGAATCCACATAACGATCGTTTTAACTATAAAGCGACTGACGTGGCCTTAATGGCAGAGCTCAGTGTGACGACAAAAGAAGGAAAAAAATTGAAGGCATACCCTGTAATAGAAGTAGATCAGCTAGGCATCCGGAATGTTGATGACACTCTATATGCACAAAATCTGTTCGTTCGTTTTGCAGGAGTTACGGATAAGAAGATCAAACTTGGTATAAAAGAATCAGACAAGCTGATCGATTTTGTTACCGTAAAATCTTATGTCTTCCCCTTTATCAATATAGTATGGCTAGGACTTATCATCATGGCCCTTGGGTTGTTATTGAGCATGATCCGCAGAGGGGACTTCAAAACTTGGCAATCTGCATTAATTTTTCTCTTAGGAACTGCGGGATTATTTTATATGTTCCTGCTTGCAAATTGAGCTTCTAGCTCAAAATATTAAGGTTACTTTATCGTTCTATCAATAACAGTCATTGAACTGTTTGTCATAATTTTACGTTCGTCGATAATAACCTTATGTTTCAAAAATCATTTATAATTATATGTTTCTGGGTCATGCTGGCTTCGGCAGTTGCCAATGCCCAGCACAAATATGGGCTAAATGATACGATTTTATCTACGGCAGTAATTTATAATGGGGATACAATTGAGTCTAAAACCTTAGAAAATTTGGGCGTCTATTACCGTCTGACAGCCGCTCAGCGGGACGCTAAAGCAAAGTATGACAGGTTAAGAAATGCGGTCTACGTTACGTATCCGTATGCGCGCCGGGCAGGAACAGTAATGAATGATATTAATCAAAACTTGATCTTAGTCATAGGCGAGGAACAACGGAAAAAATATATACGGTCGCGTGAAAAGGAATTGAAGAAGGAATTTACCGATCCTCTCACTAACTTGTCAGTTTACCAGGGTAAGGTACTAATGAAACTTATCAACCGTGAAACCGGTAACAATTGTTATGAAATTATCAAAGAATACCGTGGGGGCGTTACAGCACGGTTATATCAAACGGTTGCATTTTTCTTTAATAGTGATTTGAAGCAACCTTATGATGATAAAAATGCAGATTATGTAATTGAACGTTTCGTAAAAGAAGTACAACGGATGTATGGATATAATGACATACGAAAGTTGAAATCTATGTGATAGCTGCCGCTACCCTATATTGACACATGTTACGCGCAGATGTTGGTTACTTTAACCTTGAATCTGCTTATAATTCTGTAACTTGCAACGTAAATTTTGACTTATAAATGAAGTTACACTTGCTGGCGTTTGGTGCCCATCCGGATGATGTTGAATTAAGCTGCGCCGGGGCCCTTATATCTGAAAAATTTGCTGGATATAAAACTGGTATAATCGATCTCACTAGAGGAGAGCTTGGTACTCGTGGAACCGCCGAATCCAGGAGAGAGGAAGCGGATGAGTCAGCACGAATTTTGCAGGTTGATGTACGAGAAAACCTTGAAATGGCAGATGGTTTTTTTGTTAATGACGAGAGTCACCAACGCAGGATTATCAAAATCCTTAGAAAGTATAAGCCGGAAATTGTACTGTGTAATGCCCCGGAAGACAGGCATCCGGATCATGGAAGAAGCGCTGGTTTGGTTGTGGATGCAGCCTTTCTATCGGGGTTGAGAAAGATTATTACTGATGATGGTGAAGTAAAGCAAGAGCACTGGAGACCTAAGTATATTCTTCATTACATTCAGGATCGGTACATCAAGCCCGATTTCGTTTATGATATTTCTCATGTCTTTGAACAGAAACTGGAAGCCATAAAAGCATTTAAAACCCAGTTTAACAGTACTGATAACAACGAGCCTCAGACGTATATATCTACGCCTGAGTTTCTGGAAAGTGTTATCAACCGAAGTAAGATGTTTGGTAAAATGATTGGGGTTAAATATGCGGAAGGTTTTGTATCCGATAAAATGATCGGCATAGGCTCATTTGACGCATTAATAAAAGAAAATACTTAATAATAATATTCAATGAAGGTCGCATCTGCAACACCCAAATTTATAAATACCCAAGGCTCCAATTTCCATCAGGAATTAAAACGAAGGGTTAACAGCTATTTTACTGATAACAATAAGAAAAGTACGGGCGACTCCTCGCTCTATTTAAAAGCAATTTTGTTTTGGACCACGTACGTTATTCTTTACATTCATGTTGTTTTTTTCACACCTGAATATTGGATTGCATTTTTCGAATGCCTTGTTATGGGTGGTGTGACTGCAGCTATAGGTTTTAATGTTATGCACGATGGAGGACATGGAAGCTTTAGCGAAAATAAGTTCTGGAATAAAATGGCGGCTTTCTCTGTAAATGGTCTTGGCGCAAGTATGATCATGTGGAACAATAAACATAACATCATACATCATACTTACACAAATATAGACGGTGTGGATGATGACATAGAGATTAAACCTATGTTGCGCATGTGCTCAACTCAAAAAAAATATAAGATTCACCGTTTCCAACACATCTATGTTTGGTTTTTATACACTTTATTGCTTGTTATCTGGGTATTTGCTACGGACTATACCAAGTACTTCCGCAAAAGAGTAGGATCTGTTGCAATTAAAAAAATGAGTCGTTTTGATCATTTTGCTTTCTGGACGGCTAAAGTCGGTTACTATATTATGATGATTGTGTTACCTATTTACATGGTCGGTTTTCT
>JANXYS010000057.1 GCA_025355935.1 Chitinophagales bacterium
GTTTTCTTCCGTGGTTGGTAGGCTTCCTGGTTTTGGCAATGTTTGCAGGTCTGATTTTAAGCGTTGTCTTTCAGCTCGCACATACAGTAGAGGAAACCGCTTTTCCAACGACCCTTGCAAATACTAATAATATTGAAAATGAGTGGGCAATTCACCAAATTGAGACCACTGCTAACTTTGCTACAAAAAACAAAGTTATCTCCTGGCTCGTTGGAGGTCTTAATTTTCAGATTGAACATCACCTTTTTCCTAAAGTATCTCATATCCATTATCCCGAAATAAGCAAAATAATTAAAAAAACTTGCGAAGATTTTAATGTTAAGTATATCGAGTACAGAAGGATGAGAGATGCCCTTGTTTCGCATACCATGCACCTTAAGAAAATGGGATCAATCTAATCGTCTCCATTCTATTTCAAAAGCCCTGGGCATTACGCTCAGGGCTTTAGTTTTTTACAGGACAAGCATATCTATGAAGTAGTTAAGCATCGTCAGTAATGTTAAATATAATGATATATTAAACAAGTACGAGCGGGTCGTCATTTTTTTTATAGTAATCTTTGAAAGAAAAGGCATATCAAAACCTTCTTTGTAAATTTGCGACTCAAATGTAAAAGATGAACGAAGTTAAAAGCCACAATTTTTTAGAGGAGATTATAGAAGAAGACCTGAAAGCTGGAAAGTATCAGTCAATAGTTACCCGTTTCCCTCCAGAGCCCAATGGTTATTTGCACATCGGCCACGCTACTAGTATTTGTTTGAATTTTGGTTTAACCGCACGCTATGGGGGGTATACAAATCTTAGGTTTGATGATACTAATCCTGTAACAGAAGAGACCGAATTTGTCGATAGTATTAAGGCCGATATTAAATGGCTTGGCTTTGAGTGGAAATATGAGCTGTACGCTTCAGATTATTTTGCTACCCTTTATGAATATGCTCATATTCTGATTAATAAAGGATTAGCATATGTGGATGATCTTACATCGGAAGAAATTGCTCAGCTAAAGGGGACCCCGGTGGACCCTGGAAAGGATAGTCCCTTCCGGGATAGATCAATCGATGAAAACTGCAGGTTATTTGAAAAAATGAAAGATGGTGAATATCCTGACGGGAGCAAGACATTACGCGCCAAAATAGATATGAAGCACCCTAACATGCTAATGCGTGATCCCCTACTATACCGAATCAAACACGCGCATCATCATCGGACAGGCGATGCCTGGTGCATTTACCCGATGTATGATTTCGCACATGGCCAGAGCGACTCAATTGAACAAATCACACATTCAATCTGCACCTTGGAATTCATTCCACATCGGGAGTTATATGACTGGCTTATTGAAAAATTGGAGATCTACCCTTCTCACCAGTATGAATTTGCCCGCCGAAATCTAAGCTATACAGTGATGAGTAAACGTAAACTGATGCAGCTTGTGAACGACGGCTATGTTAATGGTTGGGATGATCCGCGCATGCCTACAATCAGCGGTATGCGTCGCCGCGGATTTACGCCGGCCAGTATCCGTAATTTTTGCGAGAGGATCGGGATTGCAAAAAGGGAAAATATCATAGATTTCAGTTTATTGGAATTTTTCCTGCGGGAAGACCTCAATAATACTGCTCTTCGTGTGATGGCAGTACTTGATCCAGTGAAACTCATCATAACAAATTATGAAGATGAAAAAACCGAAGAACTAACGTGCGAGAATGGGCCTGACGAAGCATATGGAACACGCCAAATTTCCTTTTGTAAAGAGCTTTGGATTGAGCGCGAAGACTTCATGGAGGAGCCTGCCAAAAAATGGTTCCGGCTCGCGCCGGGAGCCAGCGTTCGCTTAAAGAGCGCTTACATAGTGAGGTGCGATAATTTTCAAAAAGACGAAAATGGAAACCTCGAAACGATCTATTGTACTTATTTTCCAGAAACCAGAAGTGGCTTGGACAATGGCACGATGAAAGTAAAGGGAACAATCCATTGGGTAAGTGTGGAGCACGCTATAAAAGCGGAGGTTCGTATGTATGACCGGTTATTTAAAGTTGAGAATCCTTCCAGTGAAGACGGAGACTTTAAAGACTACATAAACCCGGATTCATTACAAATATTGAATGCCTTTATTGAGCCTTCTTTGAAGAAGGCAGCAGTAGTTGATCGTTACCAATTTTTACGTAAAGGATATTTTTGCCTCGATGAAAAAAGTACTTCTGAAAATCTCGTCTTTAATAGAACCGTTACATTAAAGGATGCCTGGGCAAAGGAGGTAAAAAGATAATTTTAAATAAGTATCACGTTTTTAATTCTTCAGTGCCGGGTGAAAGCCCGGGAGCAATGATCTTCATATCAGGAAGGATTGCTACAATCAGCAACACAAGAGAACAAGACAGAACAAGGTAGATACCATATTTTTTATCAGGGCAATAGGCATTGTAACAGGAAGTAAATAATATGTAAGTTTTGATAGCATAAGCAACCATGATGCCTGCTACTATTATATGCGATCGTTTTGCCCAGACCTTCGGGATCAGTATCAGCGCAATTGAAATTACTGACAGAAATATAAAGGTTTTGCCGGGTTTACCGTAGGCATTGTTCTGCGAAAAGAACCCAGTGAAGCTTTTGCCAACATCAGCATGATAAGTCCAGGGTAAAAAACAAGCCACTATCAATACAACGCAACAGGTAAGTCCGGTAAGTTTATAATATTTCATAACGCTTGGTTATATGCTTACAGCTACTCATTCGTGTTTAATCTGCAGCTCATTTTTAAATGGTCGCAAAACTATGTTATAAATTTTAAATCTTCAATATCTGTTCAACTATTCAGAATGATACTTACCTGTTATCGATAGTAGTTAAATAACTAAATCTTCCTAAACTATTGAACACCTTAAACTTGATGATCTTTTTTTCAGAAATGGCATTTCGATATACTGCACTCCTGTTAGTCGGTTCAGATCCATCAGTGGTATAATGAATTACCATGCTGGGAAATTGCGTATTGGCAAAAACTTTACCGCCCCTAGTTATGGCTCCCGCGGGCGGAATGCGATAGTTGAAACCGCCATCTAAATAATCAAGCACTTTCAGCCCATGAAAGCCCATATTTTTTACGAAGGCCGACCAGCTCTTTCTATATTGCGTCTTATAAGCACTACTGTCCATTTCGGTTTCCCAATTTTGAGCCGGTGACCAACACTTTTCTGAAAGCGCGCTAAGCCGCGGCAACAACATATATTCCAGTTGCGCAGGCCCTTTTAAAGTCTCGCTCCAAAGCGCACCTTGAATTCCTCTTATGTTAGTCTTTCCAAAATCTGTAAGTCGCTGTTTATTTTTCAGCTGGTGATTAACGAGTGATATATTCTTTAGATAATCGTTCGGTATAAATCCAAAGGTTTTTTCGATATCGGTAATGCCCCCCCACTTGTATCCTGGTTCATCATAGGTACGATACTGCATCATATCAAAATAAAAATTAGATACAAAACTAATTACGACGGGGTATCCTGCATTAGCCAATTTGTATGCAAGGTCTTCATTTCCTTCAGTGTTATTCCATACGTATAATTGAAATCCAGCGTTGTTAAATTGCGGATTTGGAATATTTAAATTATTTCCATCCAGCATAGTTTTTCTCAGGCCAACCTCTTCCCACCCAGCAAGGCGGATATTTCGTTCTTTTAGGATCTCATTCATTTTTCCAAGATAATAATACCAAAGCCCATTGACATTCTGAATGTAAGGCTGCGCTAAAATAAGTTTTTGCGTGAGGGGTGATTTCTCCCAAACCCCCGCGGGCACCTCATCACCACCCAGGTGTATTATTGATAATGGCACTCCGGCTTCTTTGTACATTTGACCAATCTCATCAACAACTTTAGTCAAGAATGTATATACCGATGGTAGCGCTACGTTCATCACATTATCATGATACCATTGAGGCGTTGTGTACTGAGAAAGGTCGGCTGTATCTCGTAGTAAATATCTGAGCGCTTCCTCTTTATTTCCAGCTGCGAGAAATTTGCTGTAACGATCGTCCATTGCTTTAATCGCAGCACGGGCATGGCCCGGTGTTTCGATTTCGGGTATTACCGCGATATGATGCTCATATGCATATTTCAGGATTTCAATAAAATCTCCCTTGCTATAATGGCCACTGCCATAAAGGTTTCCCGTATCGGCACCGGATCCGTATGCCGGAGGTAGATTAGTCTTTTCGTCAGCTGGATGTCCACGGTTTGAGCCAATTGCTGTTAATTCCGGAAGGCCGTTAATTTCCAAACGCCATGCTTCATCATCTGTAAGATGAAAGTGGAAGGTATTAAATTTATATAAGGCCAACAGGTCTAGTATTCGAAGAACTTCCTGCTTTGTTTGAAAATTACGAGCTACGTCAAGCATGAATCCGCGATAATTATATCGTGGGCTATCATTCACCAAGATACCTGGTAACAGTTGCTTGGAAGACGCTTTATTAGATGTACGATCAACAGGCATCAGGCTTTTCAATGATTGAATTCCATAAAATATACCTGAAGGATCAGAAGCACTAATTGTAATAAATTGCTGATCGATGTGTAATGTGTAGCCCTCAGCAGGTAAATACTTGTCTTCGGAAAGTTTAATGCAAAATGGGCGGGGTGCCGCAATGATACCTGCGGATACCCCATTTAACTTTAAGAGGTCTGCCTGTAATTTGTGAGCTTCTTTTTTGAAAACGTCAACAGTAAAAATACCCGTTAATTTTGCGAGAGGAAAGACATCCTTAGATAATGAATAATAAGCTGGAGTTGGAAAAATCGGGGAGAAAACTGTTATTGACGTATCAATTCTCTCATTTCGTTCATAGATCTCCTGTGCAAAATC
>JANXYS010000092.1 GCA_025355935.1 Chitinophagales bacterium
GCAATGGGAAACCTCGCCAGTAATAAAGTATATAATTGGACGCCGGATGATTATAAGGTCTCGAAAATAATGCAGGAATATTTTATAAATTTCATAAAAAGGGCAGACCCAAACGGCCCGGGTTTACCCGCCTGGCCTGCAGTAGTAAGCGGCAAAGCTGTTGAGTACATAAACATAAATGTCGATACACGTCTTGAAAAAGAGAAGAATCGGGGAAGATATTTATTTATGGATGAGGCTGCGAGAAGGAATTAGCGGAGCTTCTGTGGTCTGTCATATAGCCAACTGAGAGTTTCGCGGCAACGTGACCGAAGTATTCAATTTTAAGATTAGATTTAGTGTTGGATATTAACTGAATAATTATGAATAAGAACGGTACCATCGTTGTCATCGAAGATGACGAGGATGATAAGGAAATCCTGGTTGAAATTTTTAAAGAGCTTGACTATAAGAATACTATTATTTATTTTTCCGATGGTGAAGAGGCTTTGAAATATTTAACCAGTACCACAATTAAACCATTCCTAATTCTGTCTGATATTAATCTTCCTAAACTCAGCGGGTTTGAATTAAGACAAAAAATTCACACGGATGAGAACTTAAATCTGAAGTGCATCCCTTACCTGTTTTTTACTACTAGTGCAAATCAACAGTATGTAATTGATGCATACTCACAATCGGTACAAGGCTTTTTTGTAAAGCCAGCGAGTTACACCGGATTGTCCCATACTATAAAAACCATTGTTGAATACTGGAGAGAATGCGAAGCCCCTAATTTCCTTGAAGCTTAGTATACCTTAAAATATAAGTATGCCCTTATTAATGCTGTTGTGCCTAATTGACCTGCTTTTCAGAGACGTTGATAAAGGTGTTTCTAAATTAAATTATTAACTTCTGTCCGGCTTGTAAAACTTTTGGAAGGAATCCCTTTTATTTGCCAAATTTTTTTTTAAAATTTAAAATATTCCTGAACATAAATTGTCCGACATGTCTGAAAGCAATTCTCCCCAATGGCGTATGGAAGCTGAATACATACAAAGCTGTAATTGTGATTATGGTTGCCCCTGTAATTTTAACGCACTTCCAACAAATGAAAATTGTGAAGCACTGGTTGCCTATAAGATAAAGCAAGGTAATTTTGGGAATACCGTAATCGACGGGGTTACGTTTGCGTGGGGATTGTGGTGGCCTAAGGCCATTCATATGGGCAATGGTATTGGGGAACTTTACGTAGATACCCGCGCTACGCCCGAGCAGGTTAAGGCGATAGAGGAAATTACCAGCGGCAAGCACGGCGGCGGTGTGTTTATGGTGTTTCCATCTACCCTTACTGAAACGCGTCCTACCGTAATTACTGATATTGAATTTGAATACGATGCCTACGATGCCTGGTTTACCATAGAAGGCGCGGGCCGCGTAAAGTCTCAGCATATCAAAAATCCCATTACCAACGAATCGTGGGAAGGTGAGGTATTGATGCCTGGTGGTATTGTATTTAAACGGGGTACAGTGACGAGTGTTGACTGGGAATGGAACTCGGATGATATTTCTTTACTACACGAGCATAAAAATGGCCATGTTAGCGTGGCCACCTACACTAATGAAGGTTGTATAGCTTAAACATTCCCCGTTGCAAAGAGTAACCGTACTTGAAAATCTCCTCAAAAAGGATCGAACTGTTATAATCACCTTCATGATAGTTATCACTATCATTTCATGGCTCTACATTATCTACCTCTATAAGAAAATGGATCCTATGGATATGGAAGCGTTTTTATTCGCAATGCCCATGTCCGCTAACTGGTCCATAACCGAGTTTGTTTTGCTGTTTTTCATGTGGCTAGTAATGATGATAGCGATGATGACTGCGTCAGTTGCGCCGCTGATTTTAACTTTTGCTATGGTACAGAGGCTGAAAAAAAAGCAGGAAAGCCCTTTCATACCTGCAGGGTATCTCTTTTCTGGCTATTTTGTAATTTGGGCTTTTTTCAGTTTAGCCGCAACCTTGCTTCAATGGGCGTTACAGAAAAT
>JANXYS010000101.1 GCA_025355935.1 Chitinophagales bacterium
CAGGATCGCAGGGGTCCTAACAGGGCAGGACCCTTCGGCATATTGCAGCCGCTGGCCGATGGGATGAAACTATTCTTTAAGGAAGAGATCATTCCAAACTTTTCTTCTAAAACGCTCTTTGTTTTAGGCCCGGCCTTGGCCATGCTAACTGCAATAATGACGAGCGCTGTAGTGCCGTGGGGTAATAGCCTGAATTTTTTTGGCCGAAATGTAACGCTCCAGATAGCTGACATAAATATCGGGATATTGTATGTCTTTGGGGTTGTAAGTCTGGGGGTATATGGCATCATGATTGGTAGCTGGGCAAGTAATAATAAATTCTCCTTACTTGGCGGCATTCGTGCTGCTTCGCAAATCATAAGCTACGAGTTAGCAATGGGCATTTCGCTGATAGCATTATTGATGGTAACAGGTACTTTAAGTTTGAAGGAGATGGTACTGCAGCAGCAGCAGGGGCTATGGAATATAGTGTACCAGCCACTTGGCTTTATTATCTTCCTTGTTTGTTCTTTCGCGGAATGTAACCGTACGCCCTTTGACTTACCGGAAGCAGAGAATGAACTTATCGGGGGCTATCATACAGAGTATTCTTCCATGAAACTTGGTTTCTATCTTTTTTCGGAATATATCAACATGTTCATCAGCAGTGTAATAATGTCTACCCTGTTTTTTGGGGGGTATGATGTTCCGTTTTTTAACGAGGCTGCACATACTAACTGGGGAAACTGGCTGGCAGTAATCGGAATCACTGCTTTGATGATTAAAGTAGTGTTTTTTATCTTCCTGTTTATGTGGGTGCGCTGGACCATACCCAGGTTTAGGTATGATCAGTTGATGCATCTTGGGTGGAGGGTTCTTATCCCGCTCGCACTCTTCAATATGTTGGTTACCGGCGGAGTGATTTTATATTTTTTTAATAAATAAAAGCGCAAAGAGAAACCATATTTTTGCAACCTTATCAATATGCAGGCATTAACTAACAGGGTAAAAGTGGTAGACCGGAAGCCGATGAGTTTCTGGGAAAAGATGTACCTCACGTCAATCTTAAAAGGTATGGCCATTACCTTTATGCACATATTTAAAAAGAAGCCCACGATCAATTATCCAGAAGTTAAAAGGAGCTTTAGCCCTGTATTTCGGGGATTGCAGATACTTAATCGTGACGAAGAAGGCAGGGAAAATTGCACAGCGTGCGGTTTATGTGCTGTTGCCTGCCCGGCTGAAGCAATTACTATGGAAGCGGCAGAACGGCTCCCGGGTGAAGAACATCTTTACCGCGAGGAAAAGTACGCCGCAAAATATGAAATCAATATGCTGCGTTGTATTTTCTGCGGTTTATGCGAGGAGGCTTGTCCTAAAGATGCCATTTACCTCAGTGAAACATTCGCACCTGCAGATTACAAGCGTAAACAGTTTGTCTATAATAAAAGTGAGTTACTAATCCCTAATCCGAAGGAAGACCCTGAGGGATATAAGAAAGCGCTGGGCAACAGGGCAAAACCAGTTAACCCCTAATTTCAGACCAACAAAACAGCATGAATACTCAGATCATATTTATTTTACTTTCTTTAATGGCAATTGGTGGCGCTGTGATGATGCTTGTTACCAGGAACCCGGTTAAAAGCATCCTCTGGCTGATCGTTGTGTTTTTCTCCATCTCCGGGCATTACATTTTATTAAATGCACAATTTCTTGCAGTAGTAAACATTATTGTTTACGCAGGAGCTATCATGGTACTTTTCCTTTTCGTGGTTATGCTGATGAATCTAAATGCCGAGACCGAACCTGGTAAAAATTACCGGTTACAGTTTATAGGAATTATTGCCGGCGGATGCCTGTTGCTTATCATGCTTTCATTTCTCATGGCAACGAAAACACATCAGCCGGTTTTAATGAAAGTTGGTGAGAGCGGCCTGATTAAAAAGCTTGGGCGAACACTTTTTACTGACTATGTACTCCCTTTTGAAATAAGCAGTGTATTATTCCTGAGCGCAATGATTGGCGCCGTCATTATTGGTAAAAAGAATTAATCTACACTCATGAAAAATATTAAATCTTTTGTTGCGACGCTTTTAATCTTCTCCGCTGTATTTTTTGCAACACCCGCACATGCCCAGGTGAAGCTTGAAGATTTAAAAGATCTGAACATCGAAGATATTCTTGGGAGATCGAACTTACTGACTGTAAGGAGAGGATTTAGCCCTGTCTTTAACCTGGGAAATTTCCAGGTAAATAGGGTAGGCATTCTTGGGGAGAAGCTAAAAGGAATTGGAATTCTAGGGGACATTTTTCAAACAAAAGGGATAGGTAAAGTGATTGGCTTATACAAAACCTATAAGACTGGCCTGGTGGTTTATAAAATTTTATCAGCGGCCGGAACGGTGGTAGGAACAATCGGCGCAGTGAAAGGGTTTTCTGCAGACAATAAGTTTAATAATACGACAGTTAAAACAATGCTCTACCCTGCGATTGCCTCACTGGCAACAGGAATCATCACGAAACTGGTCACAAAAGCTGCATCCTACAAAGCCGTTGATATATTCAATGGTGTTGTGAGGAATAAAATAAAAGATATATTTTCAATCAAACCAGCTTCAAGTACTTTGGGAGTTGGATTATATGTGAAACTGTAATTATGGATATTAAAGAGTACATCGCCTTATCGCTTATCCTGTTTACCATTGGTATTATCGGGGTATTGATTCGCCGGAATGCAATCATTGTGTTTATGTGCGTTGAACTAATGCTCAATGCAGTAAACCTTCTGCTGGTGGCATTTTCTAAAATGCATGCGATCAGTCCTGTTGCAAAAACATCACTTACCTATGCCAGTGACGCGCAAATTTTCGTTTTTTTTATTATGATTGTAGCTGCTGCCGAAGTAAGTATTGGCCTGGCCATTATAGTAATGATGTACCGGAATACTCATTCGATAGATGTAAACTTTCTTAACAGGTTAAAAAACTAATACAATCTTCTTACCTGGATTTATTGTAAGAGAACGTAGAATCAAAAATTATGAATAACGTTTTAGATATCGTATGGCTCATTCCTTTACTGCCGTTACTCGGCTTCATTATTAATGGCGCGTTCCGAAATATGCTTTCCAAAACAATTTCGGGATTTATTGGAAGTGCGACAGTGCTTGCGTCATTTGCATTGAGTGTGTTCGTAATTCTACAGGTTAAAAATGGTAACACCTATGTTGCTCATTATTTCGACTTCATTAATATCGAAAACATCCGGGTTGCTTTCGAATTTAAGATCGATCCACTGTCTTCGTTATTCCTTCTTATTATTACCGGTGTGGGATTTCTTATTCATGTATATTCAACTTCATACATGCATGAGGAGCCTGCAAATGATTTTGCAAAATACTTCTGCTATCTCAACCTGTTTATTTTTTCGATGTTGCTGCTTGTAATGGGCGGCAATTATATTATTATGTTCATTGGCTGGGAAGGTGTCGGGCTTTGCTCGTATCTCCTGATAGGCTATTGGTTCAAAAATAACGATTATACAAATGCAGCAAAGAAGGCATTTGTTATGAACAGGATAGGCGACCTTGGATTTTTGCTGGCGGTATTCTGGCTTATTTCAAAAACCGGAACCGTAAATTTTGACGAAGTGTTTTCTCCAGCTACGCTTAACAAACTTACAACTACTGACATCACTGGTATTACGCTCCTGTTTTTCGTGGGCGCTACGGGGAAGAGTGCACAAATTCCGCTGTATACCTGGCTGCCTGATGCAATGGCTGGCCCAACACCTGTTAGTGCTCTTATTCACGCCGCGACCATGGTTACTGCAGGCATTTATATGATTGCCCGAAGTAGCATTTTGTATTCGATGGCTCCCGCAACACAGGCAGTTGTTGCAACTATTGGGCTGGCTACTGCTGTATTTGCCGCGACTATTGCATTACGTCAAAATGATATTAAAAAGGTATTAGCTTACTCTACCGTTAGCCAGCTTGGTTATATGTTTTTAGGTTTGGGTATGGGTGCCTACACTGGTGCCGTTTTTCATGTGATGACGCATGCATTTTTCAAAGCCCTTTTATTCCTGGGCGCTGGAAGCGTTATTCATGCGATGAGTGGCGAACAGGATATGCGGAACATGGGGGGACTAAAAAAGTACATGAGCATTACGCATATCACGTTCCTGTTAGGCTGTCTAGCTATCGCGGGTATTCCTCCTTTCTCAGGTTTTTTCAGTAAGGATGAAATCCTTGCCGAGACTTTTGCGCACAATCCGATTTATTGGGGTATTGGCGCGCTCACCGCAGGGATGACCGCTTTTTATATGTTCCGCTTATACTCAATGACCTTCCTTGGGAGATTTCGTGGAAGCGAACAACAGCAGCATCACCTGCACGAAAGCCCGGCTGCTATTACGGTACCGTTAATCGTTCTCGCTATCCTTGCCGTCGTCGGTGGCCTCGTAGGTATTCCTGAGGTGTTCACTCATGGCGGACATAGGCTCGGAGAATTCCTGGCGCCCGTTTTTGAACAGACGAACAAGTATGTCAGCAGCCATTCTACATCGCACGAACTGACTCATCAAACAGAACTCGTGCTGATGGGCACATCCGTGCTGCTTGCAATTATTGGTATTTATTTCGCGTGGAGTAAATACAGCAGGTATGAACGCAGGGAAGAAACCAACACAGGTCTTAGCAGGGTTTTGGATAATAAGTGGTATGTTGATGAAATATATGATGCAGTTATTGTACGGGCTACACGCTCCATATCTGTCTTCTTTAATAATATTATTGAGAAAAGAGGTATCGACGGCGTAGTCAATGGCGTTGGTAAAACAGTCAACTATGGAGCACGTCAACTTCGCTGGTTGCAAAGCGGCCAGGTAGGGGCCTATGTTCTGCTTATGGTAATCGGCATGTTGGTTTTATTCATTATACAATTGTTCCTGTAAAAAATTTATAGATGTTGGGTACTTACATTACATTTCCTGAATTGCTCATATTGTTGCCGTTGTTTGCAGGATTACTTTGTTTTATCACAGGTAAAAAAATCGGCGCCCGAACAATAGCAATCGTAAGTTCCGTGCTGGTGCTTGCTGTCTCTTTTGCAAGTTTGTTTTATACTGATCCTAAATTCGCCGCGTACAACAATGTAAGTTACATCTGGCTAAAGTACCTTGGCTGTACTTACTACGTAGGCCTTGATGCAACGGGCCGCGTGCTTACACTTTTAACTGCCCTGGCCATTCCGCTGATATTCTTAATAAGCAATAAAAATGAATACCGAAACCAGTCTTCCTTTTATGGGTTGATGCTGCTTAGCCAGGCAGGCCTGATGGGCGTCTTTTGTGCAATGGATGCGCTGCTGTTCTATTTCTATTGGGAGCTAGCCCTTATCCCAGTCTATTTCTTATGC
>JANXYS010000115.1 GCA_025355935.1 Chitinophagales bacterium
TAACGTACACACCCCTACCTTTGATATTGATGAAGATGCTATTGAGAATGGTATAGGAATGATGTGCTGGCTCGCAGTTAATGCATAATCTATTTTGCGTGTATGGGATACCGGTAAAATGTATCTTACTAAATGAAATAAATTAAAGTCAGCATAAATAAAAATCTACACTCCATTATCTGGTAGGAAAACCAAGATTGGGTGAGATAAATAACCCGGATATTAGCTACTTTCACTTTTAAATGTTTTCGTATGAAAATTGCATTCCATGGCGCCGCACGCACCGTAACAGGCTCAAAACATTTGCTTACACTTGATAATGGAAAGAAACTTCTCCTCGACTGTGGAATGTTCCAGGGGATGGGAAAGGATACTCCTGAAATGAATAAGGACTTTGGGTTCGATCCGCGCGGCGTCGACTATATGATTCTCTCGCATGCGCATATCGACCATTGCGGACTCTTGCCCAAACTTGTGAAAGAAGGATACGGGGGAAAAATATTTGCTACCCCGGCAACCAAGGACCTTGCTTCTGTATTGATGGAGGACAGTGCAGGCATCCAGGAGAATGATATTAAATTTGAAAACAAGCGTCGTGCGCTGCAGGGCCTTCCCTACCTGGAGCCGCTGTATAATACGCAGGATGCCCTGAATGCGGCCGACCAATTTGTCGTTGTAGAATATGATCAATGGCATGAAATTGAACCCGGGCTGGAGTTCTGTTATACCGACGCAGGTCATATCATTGGCAGCGCTGCAGTTCATGTTCGGATCACAAAAAATAACCAAACTTCCCAGTTAACTTTTAGCGGGGACGTAGGAAGGTACCGCGACATTATTTTGAAAGCGCCTGCCGTGTTCTCGCAGGCAGATTACATATTAATAGAAAGCACGTATGGAAATAGCTTGCACGATGAGTTTGTACAAACGCCCGATGCCATCCTCGAATGGATAACGAAGACCTGCCTGCAAAAGAAAGGGAAATTGATCATCCCGGCCTTCAGCGTAGGAAGAACGCAAGAAATTTTGTATGCGCTAAACCAACTGGAAGTAGAAAACAGGCTGCCCGACCTGGAGTATTTCGTCGACAGCCCGCTTAGCCAGAAAGCTACTATAATTGTAAAAAACTATCCCCGTTATTTTAACGCACATATTCAGAAAGTTTTAGAGACCGATAAGGACCCGTTTTCATTTAAAGGACTGAAATTTACAAAGTCGGCTGATGAAAGCAAGATGCTCAATTATTACAAAGGGCCCTGTGTTATTATCTCTGCCAGCGGTATGGCGGATGCCGGACGGATTAAACATCATATCAGTAATAATATTGAAGATAGCAGGAATACAATTTTATTAACTGGCTATTGCGAGCCCAATTCTCTCGGGGGCAGGTTAAAACTTCACCCGGCGGAAGTAAACATATTTGGCCAGATGCACCAGGTTAATGCCGAAGTTGGCGAAATCAGAAGCATGAGCGCACATGGGGATTACAAAGACTTATTACAGTTTTTAGATTGCCAGGATCCATCAAAAGTTAAAAGTGTTTTTTTAGTGCATGGAGAATACAAAGTACAACTCGACTTTCAAAAAATGTTGCAAGAGAAGGGATTTGCAAATGTAGAAATTCCAGAACGACATCAGGAAGTTGATTTGGGTTAAAATCTTAATCTGCTGACTGCAGGCAAATTAATTCCTGACATTTGATGATGCTCTCAGTCGCTTATTGAGTACCTGTGCGAGGAACTTCAGAGATTAATACATGGCTACACGATTTAAGTGCATCAACATCTGAAAAAAGAGCAACTTTAAATCAAAGCATAAATGGTATAAAGCTGCAACGTAAGCAAAGTGAAGTTTTTTTTTCACTTTTAAAGATGAATTTTTTCGGTTAAATTTGAGTCAATAATTTATATGGCCCAGTACGGAAAAATATTATTGTTTGCAATGCCTGTATTTCTGCTATTAGTACTCTTTGAAAAATGGTACGGATGGCGCAGGGGCCGGGATACGGTAAGGCAAATGGACATGATTAGTAGCCTGGCTTCAGGAGTTACAAACGTTACTAAAGATGTTCTGGGGTTAAGCTTTGCACTTATTAGTTACGAATGGCTGGTTTCACACATTGCCCTCACACATATTAACGCGACCTGGTTAACTTACTTGATAGCTTTCGTTGTGCTCGACTTTGCAGGATACACTGTTCATGCCCTGGATCACAAAATTAATTTTTTCTGGAACAGTCATATTGTCCATCATAGCAGCGAGGAATTCAACCTGGCCTGCGCCCTCAGGCAAAGCGTATCTGTATTTGTAAGACTGTTTGTTGTACTTCTGTTACCCGCTGCCTTGTTGGGGGTGCCGGGTGCAGTGATTGCTATTGTTGCGCCGCTTCATTTGTTTGCGCAATTCTGGTACCACACGCAACACATTGGTAAAATGGGGTTGCTTGAAAAGATCATTGTTACACCCTCGCATCACCGGGTACACCATGCGATTAACAAAGAATACATTGATAAAAATTATGGCCAGATTTTTATTTTTTGGGATAAGATGTTTGGCACATTCCAGGAAGAATTAAAAAATGTTCCACCTGTATATGGCATTACAAGACCTGTTCGAACATGGAACCCGATAAAAATAAATTTCCAGCACATGGCTCTCCTGTTAAAGGATGCCTGGAATACAAGGAGCTGGAAAGACAAATTAAATGTGTTTATAAAACCAACCGGGTGGCGCCCTGCTGACGTGATGGAGCGATACGGTGTTTACAAAATCGAAGACGTATATGATTTTGAGAAATATGATACTGCTTACACTAAACGATTTTTAGTCTTTACCTGGATACAACTAATACTCCTGTTAATTTTTGTGAGTTACCTATTTGGTAATATCTCTCTCATTGGCTCCCCCGCTATCTTTGTATATGGCGCATTCCTGTTTTTGTACGTCTACGCATTTGCTGAAGCAATGGACAAAAGCAGGTATGCATTTATTTGGGAAGCGCTTAAAGCACTCGTCGGTTGCGCAATCATCATTTATTATGGCGACTGGTTTCAAGCCGACCGGTTATCTCCTGTCATTAAGTATCTCCTTATAACCTACTTCGTAATATCCGGCCTTGTAGTTTCCTGGTTTGTGTTATATGATGATAAAATTGATGGAAGGGTCGTAGCATTGTAGATATTATAATACTGTCCTTTCAGTACATGTAAGATGGCTGCATCTTCCGTATTATTTAAAATGCACTCCCG
>JANXYS010000116.1 GCA_025355935.1 Chitinophagales bacterium
TGCAACACTTGCTTTTGGGACTTTTGGACTGAAGGCCTTGGCTAGTGTTTGGTTAACAAATCGCCAGATAGAGAGTGCCCGCCAGGCTTTGACTCGTCATATGAAGCGTGAGGGTAATGTATGGATAAGGGTATTCCCTGATAAGCCAATTACTGCAAAACCGGCAGAGGTAAGGATGGGTAAAGGTAAAGGTAATCCCGAGGGATGGGCAGCCATTGTGCAACCTGGTCGTATTCTTTTTGAGGCAGATGGTGTAACAGAAGAAGTCGCAAAACATGCGTTTGCGTTGGCAGCCCAGAAGCTTCCAATTCTTACGAAATTCGTTATCAGCCGGGATTACGCTGTAACAGCATAACAACAAATGTAAATTTGAAATGGCTCAATATGAAAGTGATGAGCATTAGACTACTGGTTTTCAAATTTTAAATTTAGAATTTCAAAATAATAATAAGATGTCTAAAAAAGTCGATTTCCAACAAAGCCTGACTGGATTAAGTGAGGCAGACTTAACAGCTAAGATCCAGGAAGATGAGTTACGTATGAAAAAATTAAGTTTTGCTCATGCCATAGCTCCATTGGAAAATCCCCAGAGTATTCGTTCTTTGAGAAGGGATATAGCTCGGTTAAAAACTCAATTACGCAAAACACAAATTGGAGCTTAATCCAATAAAATAATAAATGATGGAAGCAACAGCAACTACAACCACCGTTGACAGAAATTTAAGGAAAACCAGGACAGGTGTCGTATCCAGTAATAAAATGGATAAAACAATCACTGTTAAGGTTGAAAGGAAGGTAAAGCATCCGCTCTACGGCAAGTTCGTAAAGAAAACGACCAGCTTTCATGCGCATGATGAAAAGAATGAGTGTAGCATAGGTGATACAGTAAGAATTATGGAATCCCGTCCGATGAGCAAAACAAAGCGCTGGAGACTAGTTGAAGTGATTGAAAAAGTAAAGTAATCCTGCTGTGCTTTTTTGGAAGCATGGTTGTTGATTCCTCCGGTACAGGGCCTAACAAAAATTAAACACTGGTTAAGATGAATGGTTCCAGATCATCCGTCGTAGATCACAAATAATAACAAAATGATTCAGCAAGAAAGTAGACTTAACGTAGCAGACAACAGCGGTGCCAAAGAGGTTCTATGTATTCGGGTGCTAGGGAACAGTGGCCAGGACTATGCAAAAATCGGCGACAAGATCGTTGTTACCGTAAAAGATGCAATGCCTGCAGGCGGTGTTAAAAAAGGAACAGTTAGCAAAGCCGTTATTGTTAGAACAAAAAATAAGCTTCGTCGCAAGGACGGTTCCTACATACGTTTTGATGATAATGCCGTGGTATTACTGAACAATTCGGACGAGCCTAGAGGTACTCGTATTTTCGGCCCGGTTGCCCGTGAGCTTAGAGACAAAGGATACATGAAGATCATTTCCCTTGCTCCAGAAGTATTATAAATTCACAATTAAATGAATTTGCAAATTGCACATTTGCAGATTTGCAAATTAGATAAAACAATGAGTACAAGATTTAAACCAAAGTTTAGCATCAAGAAAGGTGACTCGGTTGTAGTAATTACGGGCGAAGACAAAGACCTGAAAAAGCCACGTAAAGTGCTTGAAGTGATAATTGATAAAGCTCGTGTATTGGTAGAAGGTGTTAACATCGTTACCAAGCATACGAAGCCTACAGCACAAAACACCAAGGGCGGAATAGTAAAGGTGGAAGCTCCGATTGCCATCAGCAATGTAATGCTTTGGGATGCTAAAGCAGGTGCTCCGACAAAAGTTAAACGCACCCGCGAAAACGGTAAACTAGTTCGAACAGCTAAAAAATCAGGGGAGGTAATCAAATAATGAGCACAAAAACAAATAACCCAAGGTTAGCAGATAAATACACTAAAGAGGTGATTCCTGCTTTAATGAAGAAATTCAGCTACAAGACTGTAATGCAGGCACCCAAATTAACTAAGATTTGTTTGAATCGCGGTGTGAACGGAGCAGTAAATGATAAAAAATTGATCGATGTAGCTATCGATGAATTGACAAATATTACAGGCCAAAAGGCTGTGGCTACTATGTCTAAGAAGGATATCTCAAATTTTAAGCTGCGTAAGAATATGCCCATTGGTGCACGTGTTACATTGCGAGGAGTTAAGATGTATGAGTTTCTCGACAGGTTAGTTTCTGTTTCGCTTCCGCGCGTTCGTGATTTCAAAGGAATCAATGACAAGGCATTTGATGGCCGTGGTAATTACACGTTAGGCGTTACTGAACAGATCATTTTCCCTGAAATTGATATCGATAAGGTGAATAGAATCACCGGACTGGATATCACCTTTGTGACAACAGCACATACCAACGAAGAAGCATTTGAACTGCTTAAAGAATTAGGTATGCCGTTTAAGAACGTTAAAAAATAATCTTAGCACTAAGAATAATAAATAACCATTATGGCAAAAAAATCAATACAAGCCAGGCAGAGAAAAAGAGCAGTGATTGTTGCAAAATATGCTGACAGGAGAGCCGCTCTTAAAGCAGCAGGAGATTATGCAGGATTGGATCTTCTTCCAAAAAATGCATCACCTGTTCGTCTTAAAAATCGCTGCCAGCTAACCGGTCGCCCAAGGGGCTATATGCGGCATTTCGGAATTAGCCGTATTATGTTCAGAGATATGGCAGTTCAGGGTAAGATTCCCGGAGTTACTAAAGCCAGTTGGTAGATATTGGCTGCCAGAGGAGAATTTGAGATTATCTTTCTTTGAAAGTAAAGATGGATTAAATGCCTGGCATCAATTACCCAATTAGGATATCGCATTGTAATAAATTTATTTAAATCAATTAACAAAAGACACAATGGTTACTGATCCAATAGCAGATTACTTAACAAGAATCCGCAATGCACAAATGGCTAATCACCGTATTGTAGAGATACCTGCGAGCAATTTAAAGAAGCGCATCACCGAAATTTTGTATGATAAAGGATACATTCTAAAATACAAATTTGAAGATGATAGCAAACAAGGTGTTATCAAGATTGCCTTAAAATACGATCCGACAACCAAATTGCCCGTAATCCAAAGTCTGGAGAGGGTGAGTCGCCCGGGGCTTCGCACATACTCTAAGCCTGAAGATTTTAAGCGTGTAAAAAATGGTCTTGGTGTTGCGATCGTATCTACTTCTAAAGGTGTTATGACAGACAAGGAGGCTAAAGCGCAAAATGTTGGCGGAGAAGTTCTTTGTAATATCTATTAAATAATAACGGCTTTTATGCCGGTTAATACATAAAGGATCTGACAATTAAGCCTCTTAGTCGTGGCTGAACACAGATCAGTTTTCACTTTAAAAATTAAATCGACTATGTCTAGAATTGGAAAAAAACCGGTTGATATTACAAATGGGGTAAGCATTAGTCTTAGTTCAGAAAATGTAGTGACGGTTAAAGGGCCAAAGGGTGAATTGAAGCAGGCTATTGATCGTGATATTACCGTTGAGGTAAAAGAAGGAACTGTCGAATTTGCACGTCCTACAGACCAAATACGCCATCGTGCAATGCACGGGTTATATCGTTCATTGATAAGCAATATGGTAAAGGGTGTAACTGAAGGTTACAAAAAACAACTTGAATTAGTTGGTGTAGGTTATAAAGCAGCTAATCAGGGAAATATTCTTGATCTTGCGCTTGGTTATTCTCACAACATTATTTTAGAAATTCCTAAAGAACTTTCTATTACCACTATCCAGGAGAAGGGAAAGAATCCAGTAATTACTTTGGAAAGCATCGATAAACAGTTGCTCGGGCAGGTTTGTGCGAAAATTCGGAGTTTACGTAAACCAGAGCCATACAAAGGTAAGGGTGTTAAATTCGTAGGCGAAGTATTAAGGAGAAAGGCTGGTAAATCAGCTGGTAAATAAAAAGTCTTAATCGCAGCAAATCATAAATCACATTAGAAAATTAATTTCCGGCAGCAGGGGAAATGTAAAATACAATTACAATGAGTAACAACAAATCGAGTGCAAGGCAAAAGATCAGGTATCGTATCCGCAAAAAAATCAGTGGTACCAGTTCTATTCCACGTCTAACAGTGTTCAGAAGCAACAGCGATATCTATGCGCAGTTAATTGATGATGCGACGGGGACAACTATTGCTGCAGCTTCATCCAGACAGAAAGATATTACCGCTCAAACTGCTCCCAAGATCGATAAAAGCAAAATGGTAGGAGAAGCTATTGGCCGTAAGGCTGGTGAACTCGGTGTTAAGAAAGTTGTCTTCGATCGTAGCGGTTATATTTATCACGGTCGTGTGAAAGCAGTAGCTGATGGCGCAAGAGAGGCTGGTTTAGAGTTTTAATAAATCGAAAAATTAAATAAGATTAAATGTCAAACATTATATCAAATAAAATGAAAGCCGGTGACCTTGACTTAAAAGAAAAGGTTGTATCAATTAATCGAGTGGTTAAGACAACCAAAGGTGGTCGTGCCTTTAGTTTCTCGGCTCTGGTAGTTGTTGGAAATGGTGCTGGTGTTGTTGGTCATGGTCTGGGCAAAGCGAAAGAGGTTCAGGAAGCTATTACTAAAGGAATCGAAGATGCAAAAAAGAATCTAATTAAGGTTCCTGTTATGCATGGTACTATTCCTCACGAACAATTTATGAAGGAAGGTGCTGCAAAGGTTTTAATAAAACCAGCTGCTCATGGTACAGGTGTAATTGCTGGTGGTAGCATGCGTGCTGTTTTAGAGAGCGCGGGCATCACGGATGTTTTGGCGAAGAACCTGGGATCTGCAAATCCTGCAAACGTGGTAAAAGCTACTGTAAAAGCCTTAGCAACACTACGTGAACCAATTGCAGTTTCTAAAGCACGTAACATCTCTTTAAAGAAAGTATTTAACGGATAAGTACAATGAGGATCACGGTGAGATAATTTACTATCTCCATAGATCTCTTATATACTTCATAAATGGTAATTATGAAAAAGATAAAAGTAACACAGATAAAAAGTGTAATCGACAGATCAGAGCGCCAAAAAAGAACGATGGTTGCTTTAGGCCTACGTAAAATAAATGCTACTGTGGAAGTCGAAGCAACGCCTCAGATATTAGGGATGGTTACTAAGGTGACCCACCTTGTTAAGATGGAAGAGCTAGCGGGTGAATAGTGACTCTTTAACTATAATGCATAGCTGAATTGAAGGTTTAATTTTACAATTAATATTGCGAGGGGTGATTCCCCGTAAGTCTAAAATCAAAATAATGAATCTACATACATTAAGACCTGCAAAAGGTGCAACACACAAAGAAAAGCGTATTGGTCGCGGTGAG
>JANXYS010000316.1 GCA_025355935.1 Chitinophagales bacterium
GGCAACCATGACGCAACTGCGCCCAGGCATTATTAAATAAAAACAGGCATAACACGATGATGATCGCTCGGAGTATGGATAGGTATCGTGGATAATTCCGCATGTTTTTAAGATAACAATGGCTTTGATAGGTGTACATGCTGACCCGAAAAACGTTGAGTTTTGATCCTTTTATACATTTTGTGCATCACCTGCACGTGAGGAGCAGTTAAAACGGCCAGCGCTAAAAAGACATAGGCAATGATCGAATCAGTGCTGAGAAATAGTATGCCGGTGCATCCAAATATTAAAAAACCCGCAAAGGAAATGAGACTGTAAACGGTAATTTGTCTTACAATAGAACGAAGAGAAACTGAACCGCTACCGCGCAGATATCGTATGATATTCCGCAGGGAAAATAAAGAATGCCATAACACAAAATAGAAAGTGAATCCCAGTATCATCGGAAGAAAAAACAGAATGATCAGGAGAGTGAGATATTCAGCTAAAAAAACCGACAGTTGTTTAAAGTTAAAAGAATATACTCTTATGTACCATCCTAAGCTTATCAGAAACAGAGCGCCAATCAACGACAGGAGCTCGTAACGGTACCTATCTACGAACTGGATGAGGTCGCCACTATCTCTGCCGGATTTAAAAAGTGCAAATAGCGGCTCCAAAGTCTCAAAATGCGGCAACAAAATCACAGCAAGTATTAAAATCCCATATATTATCATTAAACACTTTCCGGCAAGGGATGTATTGTCAAAAGCTGCCAGGTCTGTTTCGCCAAAATGACAGGCGGCCAAAATCAAAAACACAAAATTAGCATCTACTGGGAAAACCCAGAACAGCATCGCGAAAGTGGCGAGCTGTACCAGGTATTTTAAATGAAATTTCGCTGGTGAAAAGGACTGTGTATCTGTGGAGTTTTTAGTAGCCACCAACAGGTCAGCGGCTCCATGCGGAATACCAATAAATAATATCCCTGCAATAAATAAAATGAATTGTACGCGCGGGGAGAATGCGAGGCTGCTCTCTGCGGCAAGTAGACAGGCACCAATGGATAGTAAAATAATTTTCATATTAGTGTATTAAAAAGGCCGTGAACACTGGCTTTGATGTCGTATAGTTGGTACAACTGCGCCAATATTAATCTGTAATTCGAAACTGCATTTCTTCGATGAGTAGACTAGTTGAATTTGAATTATTGCTTTTAACGAAAACTTCGATGTAATCATTTGTGCTTAAATCAACCTCAGTTATCAAGCTTATCTGGAAACTCTGATTATTAGTCGCAGGCGCCATCGAGGCAACAGGGGCAGTAATAACGATGCCATTTTTTGCAATAGCGATTGAATAATCGCTGCTATTAGCAGCAGCTTTTGCCCCAATGATAATAGACACTTTTCCAGTTATTCCGGACTTACCGGTATAAGTCATCTTATTAGACTCTGACGAAAACTTTCGGGCATTAACTGTGGTAGTGCTACCGGCAATCTTATAAAATGTATTGGAAGAAGCTATAGCTGTTGCGGTCGGATTGTTAGTCATGTATTGAAAACAAAAGGCCCTTGAATTAGGTATGCCGGTATTTGATATCATTTGCCATCCCCATGTGTAAGAATCAATGCCTGTTATGTTGGCTGCTACACCCCGGAACATATTCGTTGTCATCCGTCCGTTGTCGATTATGGCTCCGGCGTCTACTTTAACACCTGTTTGACCCGTGTAAATAAAATAATTATTTGAAAGATCGATATCGCTGATGACAGCACTTGTTAAAAACTCAATGCCAGCTCCGGCCGCAATCCCGGTAATGAAATTTAGTGAAGAGCAAAATTTTCCGACAGTACCCGTCACTTTAACCCCGTCGGCGCAGGCCCAATAGTTTTTCTCGATGGTGGTAGCTTTAAAGCCGCTGATTTGACCTACTCCTAAGCTCGGAATGCCGATCTCCACGACAGAACTGCCGGAGAAAATATTACAGAAATGAGTACCTGAATTATCTGCAAAATCGTATGCTTTTGTTGAAGCAGATAGGGGAATAACGGCAAAGTCGGCGATAAAAACATTTACTGAAGAACTACGCAGGATCCCGCCTGCCACGGACGACATTACCCCATCTTTTGAAGTGCTGATGCCCCGCAACCCAGCCCCCTTCAGGTTTAGGTAATTGGGTGATATATTTACAATTCCTGAAAATATATACATCTTGGATGAATCAAGCGTGATAGCGTTTCCGACTGGTATGGGCAAATCTGCGAGGCTTGCTACATGCACCAGATTGGATGCTTCAAACTCCGAGGGAATCGCCTCCCAGCGATTATGGTTGTAAATATTCAACGCCTTCGTCGTGGTGTTATAAAGTTGCAAGGCATTTGCAGGGAGGATAATCGAATCCCGTTGAGTAGATGTCATCCTCGGAATTAACAAGCCACTGTTAACAGAAGATATATCCAGCATGGCAGAGGTATCAGGTATCACTCCTGTAGCATTGATGGAAACATTCTGTGCAAATGAACTGGCGGTCATCACGAGTAAAAGACACGACAGTAGTAATCTTTTCATGGATGTGGTTTTTATAGGCTGATTGGACTTATGGCTTTAAAGCTCCGATTAATTATAATCTATGGGCGTAGTAGAGTCTCTTTTAATAATGTAGGCAATTTTCGAGATTGATATTACCCATATGTGGATTATTCCTAATTGATTTTCGGCGGACGTAAATTATAGAAAGACGTTTTTTACGATCTATCAGCAACCTCAGGTCATATTTTTCTTTTGATGGTTAATTTTGTATTACCATATTTACACTTTTTATGTAAACTTATTTCGGATAAGACGTAGGGGAGGTTGCGGTCGTGGAGACACGTATCGGGGCGGGGGGCGACAAGGCGCGAGA
>JANXYS010000317.1 GCA_025355935.1 Chitinophagales bacterium
CTTTTTTGAGTCGATGTTTGGTGGCGGTGGAAGAGGGGGCGGGCGCCAGGCCAAATATCGCGGCCAGGATTACAATGCAGAATTAAATTTGTCCTTGCGTGATGCAATGACTACGCACCAGCAAACGCTCACTGTAAACAACAAAAATGTTCGGATAACCATTCCCGCGGGTATCGAAAACAAGCAAGTTATCAAACTAGGAGGCTATGGGGCGCCAGGTGTAAACGGGGGACCTGCAGGAGATCTATATCTGACTTTTAATATTCCCGATGCTCCGACTTTCAGACGTTTAGGAAACGATCTGTACACGGATGCTGTTATAGATCTTTATACTGCCGTACTTGGAGGCGATGCAATCATTGAGACTATGAACGGGAAAGTAAAACTCAAAATTGCGCCAGGAACCCAGCCCGGGACCAGGACAAGATTGAAAGGAAAAGGCTTTCCGGTTTATAAAAAAGAAGAAAGTTTCGGTGATCTGTTCGTCACTATCACCGTTAGTATTCCAACTGATTTATCGGAAAATCAAAAATCCCTTTTCTCCCAATTAGCTAATAAATAAATCAATGGGTATGCAAACGGAAAAATTAATTGCACTAAATGACTTTTGCCGGTACCATAATATCGAAGTAAGTTTTGTAGAGTCTCTTAATGATTGTGGCCTTATCGAAACATTTAAAGCAGGCGGAGAAACATTCGTAGAACTAAATGCATTGCCTGAACTTGAAAAGATGCTTCTGCTGCATTTTGACCTGGATGTAAACATCGCAGGTATCGAGACAATTATTGCCATGTTGCAGAGAATAACTCAACTAAATCAGCAAATGAAACATTTGCAGAACCGTCTCCGATTCTACGAAGGTGAACAATTCTGACTTTCTTAAATACCCTCCTAAAATTTTCAAAAATACGAAGCATTCTAAATATTTGATAATCAATAGGTAGTCGATTTTTAAAAAAATAAAAATCGACTACCTTTTTGAAAGTTTTTTTGATCGACTACCTTTTTGAAGCGGATTTTAGTCGACCATCTTATTAAAAATGATTTTGTTCGACTACTTTCCTGACCTGTAAGACTGCCATAATCACCCATTATTTTCACCTGCGCTTGATATTGAATACCTAAGTATGCAATTTGCAAAGGACAATACTTTTTGATTCTTTGTTTATTTCATTCTATACTTTTATGAAAGGGCGTATTTGAAGACTGGATTGCGTCGGATATGGCACGGAATTTTATACATGATTACTTACCAGCATCCACAACTTTCATTCATTTAATTAAAACCCATTTTATGCAAGATTTTCAAGATAACCTTACCGGGGAAAATCAGGAAGGCCTACTTCCGAATTTACCTTTGAAATGTCTGACAGCGACTTCAATCATCGGCGACAAGGTTTTAAACGACCAGGATGAAGACCTTGGTTCAATCAAGAACATTATGATTAATGTAAACACCGGGCAAATTGAATATTATGTACTCGAATTTGGCGGATTCTTAGGGATGGGTGATAAATATTTTGCTATCCCTTTTGGGCTGTTAAGAGTCGACCCCGATAAACAGGTTTTCCGTCTCGATCAGCCTCGTGAAAAACTAAAATCCGCTCCGGGGTTTGATAAGAATCATTGGCCTGAGACAAACGTGCATTTTTATGAAGCCGACCAGCATTGGAGCTTCGTTTAACTCTACCATCTTAGCTTCACTATTGTGAAGCTTTTTTATTACAACTATTTACTATGGCCGAAATTATATTAGATCAGCAGTTTATCGCTCGCATAGTGCGGCCAAGGGCCGCAGATTCGCATAAGGGAACCAATGGCCATGCTCTGATCGTTGCTGGTAATAAGGGAAAGATTGGCGCCGCAGTTATTGCCGCGCGGGCCGCCTTGCGGTCAGGGGTAGGTTTGCTTACTGTTAGCGTACCGCTCGCTGAAAGATTCATCATTCAAACAGCTGTCCCCGAAGCAATGCTGGTGAGTCGGGATGAAGTACTAAATTTAACATATTCTGCATTAGGAGTTGGACCCGGCATGGGAACTGACAGCCAGTCGAAAAAATGCCTGAAAAAAATCATTGCGCTGGCGGAGTCGCCAGTGGTACTTGATGCTGACGCACTTAACCTGCTTTCACTTGAAAAAAAACCTTTTGATATTATACCGGCCGCCAGTATTCTTACCCCGCATCCTAAAGAATTCGATCGACTGTTTGGTGCTAGCAATTCTATTCAAGAACGCGAAGAAAAAGCGCTTAAACTTTCGCTGCGATATAAAGGCGTTATCATTTTAAAGGGGCAACATACTATTATTGCGCAGGATGGAATTTGTTTTCGAAACACAACCGGTAATGCCGGGCTCGCGAAGGGTGGAAGCGGTGATATGTTAACCGGGATGGTTACTGCTTTCCTTGCCCAAGGCTATAGCCTGCTAGA
>JANXYS010000143.1 GCA_025355935.1 Chitinophagales bacterium
CCGGAAGGATTTGCACATGGGTTCCAAACCTTAACTCAAGACGCGGAACTAATTTATCACCACTCTAACTATTATGCGAAGGATTCTGAAGGAGGGCTCAGGTATAATGATCCTCTATTAAATATTGTGTGGCCACTAGCAATTTCTGAAATTTCTGATAGAGATTTGAATCATCCATTACTGGACATTCCAATCTCATAAAGATTTAAGAATATGGCTAAAGTATTAGTTACGGGAGCAACGGGTTTTATTGGCGGGCATGTAGTAAACGAATTATTACGCTTAAAACACGAGGTAATTGCATCTTCATCAAATCAAAAAAAAGCAGAGAAAAAAGAATGGTTTAGCAGCGTCACATATATTCCTTTTCAGATTGCCGATGTTGAAGCAAATTTAAATCTCTTTAATTTCTTTGGTGAGCCTGATGTGCTCATCCACCTTGCCTGGGAGGGCCTGCCAAATTATAAAAGTGACTTCCATATTCTGGCAAATCTACCCCGTCACCAAAACTTTCTGAAAAATCTTGTTCTAAACGGTTTGAAGTCACTATGTGTAACGGGAACCTGCTTTGAATATGGAATGCGCGAAGGCCAGCTGTCAGAAGACATGGAAGCAATCCCAGCAAACTCTTATGCAGCCGCAAAAAATATGTTGCGTAAATTTCTGGAAACCCTGTGTTTTGAAAACTCTGCGAAGTTTAATTGGCTTCGCTTATTTTATATGTACGGGGAAGGTCAAAACGAAAAATCGCTCATTTCGCAGCTTGATAAAGCAATCCAAGAGAATAACCCGATTTTTAATATGAGTGGAGGTCAGCAGATCAGGGATTATTTGCCTATTGTGAAGGTCGCTGAATATATCGTTATAACTGCTATCGATGGGGGTTCCGCCGGAATCGTAAACTGCTGTAGTGGTAAACCGGTAAAAGTGGTCGATTTCGTAAAAGAATACATCGGCAACGTTGGACGTGCAATTTTCTTAAATTTAGGCCACTATCCTTACCCAGATTACGAGCCTATGGTATTTTGGGGAGATAATACCAAGTTGCTAAATATTATTCGTAATTCTAAGAAAGTATGAATAATATTCAAGTGTCGATAATAATTCCATGTTATAACCAAGGAAAATATTTATTAGATGCGATTCAGAGTCTAACGTCCTTAGACAAAAATACTGTTGAGGTTATTATTATTAATGACGGATCAACCGAACCCGTGACCTTAGACATATTAAAGGACTTACAAACGAGGGGCTTTCATATCATTCATCAGGAGAATAAAGGTCTCGGGGAAGCACGAAACACCGGTATTCGTGAAGCCGGGGGCAGGTTCATCCTACCATTAGATGCTGACAACAAAATAACACCGGATTATATTACTAAGGGTTTGACTATTATGGACGTGGATCCGGAAGTGGCCGTTGTATATGGTAATGCTCAATATTTTGGGGATAGAAATGATATACTTGTGCCTGGTCTCTTTAATCTTCAAAAATTGATGTTAGGTAACTTTATCGATGCCTGCGCAATGATTAGGCGTGACGTAATTATTGAAGTGGGGATGTACGACAATATGAAAATTATGGGTTTAGAAGACTGGGACCTATGGCTTCGCATTGCATTCCGCGGATATAAATTCTCATTTATCAATGAAGTATTGTTTTTTTATCGGGTGTCCGGCTCATCGATGATGAATACTGTAAATCAAAATATTGCAGCTCAGAATGAGTTGGAAAAATACTTTCAGGTGAAATATGGAGATAAGTTGGATTTCGATTTCGTGGAAAATATGCTTTTGTATCGGGTAAAGAAAAAGCCATTTAACTTTTTTTATAGGTTATTTTTGAAGAAATTCTTTCCCACCTACTTCAAAAGGCAAATCGACACTAATAAAATTTACAGGGGAAATTTGTATGGTAGAAGCTGAAAAATATAAGGCTGGTTTTTTCGACGAAATGGAGATCAATTCACTTCGTTCTGCGAAGGTGGTACTACCATTAGTTAATAATTTGCTTCATCCGGGCAGTGTGATTGATGTTGGATGTGGTACAGGAGTGTGGCTAGATACATGGCAGAAATTATTTGAAATAGAAAACTTTGTAGGCGTTGATGGTCCATATTTAAAGCCGGAAATGTTGAAAATCCCTTTTGAG
>JANXYS010000148.1 GCA_025355935.1 Chitinophagales bacterium
AACCCTGATAATGTAAAAAACCAGGTGGAAGGTTCTGTAGTGATGGCACTTGGTGCCGCTATTAAGCCAGGTATCATGCTGGAAAATGGGCAGGTGACTCATCATAATTTTTATGATAGTCCGCTGATCCGCATCAACGAAGTGCCCGCGGTGGAAGTAGTAATTTTAGCCGACGGCGGAAAGGTGAAGGGCGTAGGAGAACCCGGTCTGCCGCCATTTGCGCCTGCACTGGCAAATGCTATTTTTGCTGCCACGGGTAAGCGGATTAGAAAGATGCCTTTTGATATCAGCAAAGTATAAAATGAAATTTTATTAAAAAGCTGTCACCATGAAAACCATTTCATCTTCTGTAAATCAATTTATTTTATTATCTTATCATCAGCTATGGTACAATTAAATGTGAATCAAAAATCGTACAATCTGGATGCTGATCCGGATATGCCGTTGTTATGGGCTATACGTGATATGATCGGGCTCACGGGCACCAAATATGGCTGCGGTGTTGCGCAATGCGGCGCTTGTGTGGTTCACCTCGACGGGGAAGCCGTACGTTCTTGTGTTACAAAATTAAAGAGGGCGGAAGGCAAACAGATTGTAACGATAGAAGGACTCGCGCAAAATAATGATCACGTGCTGCAACAGGCCTGGCAGGAAATTGATGTGCCGCAGTGCGGGTATTGTCATTCAGGACAAATCATGTCGGCGGCCGTGCTGCTGCGTGAAAATAAGAACCCGAGTGATACTGATATTGATGATGCTATGGCTGGAAATCTTTGCAGGTGCGGGACTTATTTACGCATACGAAAAGCAATACATTTGGCGGCTGAGCTGCAAAGGAAACAGGGCGGTTAACGGCGTTAGAAGGATGGTTCGTGGGGATAACGACCATGGCGAAGAAGAGTTAAGGCCTCCCGCGTGGAGTGTACGAATCGGGAGATAAAAAAACTCTCAACACTCCTCCTGAAACTCTTTCCACTCTGTGGTAAAATAAAATGTTATCAGTTATTCTACTCACAATAACCAAATAAATCTGCATACTTTAATTTTATAAATATTATGGGAAAGCTTTTACAACTTAGGATTGGCGTCAGGCCGAGGTCGGTAAAAACAGTTATGGTCATGCTGTTATTAATAATAACCCTCGGCATTATCTCTTCTGGTTTCGAAACGCGTGATGATGTTACCTCGACCTCGTTGCCCGCTGACGTAAAAGACAGCGTAGCCTCAGTAAAAGCATTTAGCATTGTTTATAAAGTGCTGATGAATCCGCGCTGCATGAACTGTCACCCTTCGGGCGATATACCTTTGCAGGGAAATGATAGTCACCTGCATACCATGTCTCCCAAGCGTGGCGCAAATGGAAAAGGTTTGTATGCTATGAAATGCACAAACTGTCATCAGCCAAGCAATACACCCGGGATGCACACTCCGCCGGGAAATCCGAAATGGCAACTACCCCCTGCAGATATGAAGATGGTGTTTCAGGGTAAATCGGCCAGGCAACTTGCCTTGCAAATTATGGACTACAATAAAAATGGTCATAAAAATAAAGCGGAATTATTAGAACATGCCCGCGATACCTTAGTGAAGGCGGGATGGAATATGGGGCAAGGTCGCCCTGCGCCACCTATTGCGTATAATGATTTTGTAAAGGCCTGGGATACATGGATTAACAGTGGCGGGTATGCGCCGGGGAAGTGAGGGATTTGCAATAGGCAAGGGGCAATGAGCAAGGGGCAAATAAACCACCAGTACTCGGGGCCATTGACGGATTTTTCTACTTGCCCTTTGCCCCTATCCCCTATCCCCTTGCGTAACGTGAATTAATAAATTAAGACATAAATATTTAAATGCAACAAAACCCTATGTCAAAAAATATCAAGCATTTGTGCATTGTTTTTATTACAGGTATAATTATCGTTTCTTTCGGATGTGTTCATCCTAAAAAAACGAAAAGCACAGAGAACTTACAAGTTATACCATCCTTCAAACTAACTCCTTCTGATACTTTTTATTTCAAATCTTTTGTAGATTGTAATATGGCAGAAGCCTGGATAGGTGATACTTTCAGGATCTTTCCGGGTAAATACGGCGAAGATCCTTTATGGGGAAATGCACTGGACCTAAAGTATGCCGATGGTAAACATGCAGACGAAGCATTTCTCACTCCTTTTGAA
>JANXYS010000189.1 GCA_025355935.1 Chitinophagales bacterium
CAGGATCAAAGAACTTCTGCCTGTAGCAACGTAATAAAAATGAGTGCCTTTAACAAGGTGTAGTTAGTCGGAGGGATACCTTTAAACGTTCCTTTTAATCTAGGCTGACCGGTCATTTAACTCTTGAAGTAACGAAATATAATTAACGCGAATATGGAAGCAATTCATGAAACATAAAAAAAAACGGTTTTGCTGTCTTTGAAAATAATATAGGGTGACAATTGAAGCTTCATCATAACGTCAACCCATCGGTCTTTGTCCTTACTAACTTGTAATGCCACTTGTTTACTAAGAGATATTTCCACGCTCATCTCTATAAAAATATCTTCAACTTCTTTTAATTCGATATCAGGCATATTTTCTATTTCATTATATCCCCTTTTTAATACTGTTTCATAATGTTCTATTTCTGATTGGCCGGCTAAATAGCCACCCAAGCCCTAAATATACAGCCTGCCGCGATTTCCGAAAGGCCGGAAACAATAATAGGATGATTAGTATTGAGTACTCCGCTTAATCCTGCTGTAAGAGCAAATGGGACAGTAAGGCCATCAGACATGCAAAAATCTTACCCGAAACAGAAAGGCACGGAAGCCAGGCAAGGCAAATTGAAAAAATAAAATCTTAGGACTAATCGAAAAATATATCCCGAAAAGCGTGAACTGATTTTAAAACTCTCAATATTCAGCAGGGATGCATTTAAAAAATTAAACATCTTCCTAACAATTGAAAAATTACTTTTAACGTTATGAATTAATCATGATTTTTAAATATCGTTCATAACTAAAACTACAAAATGAAATTTAGCATAGTTATACTTTCAGCTTCAATTGTATTTTGTTCATGCAAAAAAACGGATGTTACCGAAAGTAAAATCAATTACCGACAGACAATGGTTGATTTCGTAATATCAATAAGTAAATATTCCAAAAAAAGAAATCCAAACTTTATTATTATTCCTCAAAATGGTATTGAACTGGTTAGTACGAATAATAGTAGTGAGGGGCCGCCGAACATGGGATATCTTAATGCAATTGATGCTAACGGACAAGAAGATTTGTTTTATGGCTACGACGCGGATGATCAGTCCACCCCTCCGGATGTAAAAAATAATTTAATTTCTTTTTTGAACATCTCGAAGAAATACGGTAAAAAAATATTAGTCACGGATTACTGCTCAACATCTTCAAAAATAAATAATTCTTATTATGAAAATGGTATTCTCGGGTATAGTTCATTCGCTGCGAGCCAAAGAGAATTAAGTAGTATTCCGGGTTATCCATAAGTCATCAATCAGTCAAACAATAATAATATCACATCCATAAATCAAGTGAAGAACTTTTTATACTTGATTAATCCTAAGGGCTATATTAGCAAAACAAGTTTTATGCAAGATATGTCTTCGACTAACTATGATTTATTAATTATAGATTTATTTTTCAATGAACAACTTGCATTTACTGCTACGGAGATAAACCAATTAAAGACTAAAGCTAATGGTGGAAAACGTTTAGTAATTTCGTACATGTCAATAGGGGAGGCAGAAAATTACAGATATTATTGGCAGCCAGATTGGAGCAGTAATAAGCCAAGTTGGTTAGACAAAGAAAATCCAGATTGGGCAGGTAACTATAAAGTGAATTATTGGAATCAGGACTGGCAAAGCATTATTTACGGTAACGATAACTCGTATTTGAAGAGGATATTAAATGCAGACTTTGATGGAGTTTACTTAGATATTATTGATGCATTTGAATTTTATGAGAAATAAAATCTTGCCTACAACTGGTCGCAGAAATGATAAATCTCGAAAATATAATCCGGAAAGTTGGTTATTCATTCCATATAAGGGCGCGTTATTATGGAAATATCCCAGCAGTTCGACACCTGCGTTCTTTCATGTAGGGCAGGGAGCGCAAATTACAAGCCTGAGTTAGGGTTCTTTCTTATTATGGCAATATAGAAGCTTCTAAAAAAGGGCAACCTGGGGTTGAAGATCTATAGTTGTTTCCTAATAAGTTTGTCAACAGTTTCACGAAATGTTTCACCAACGGGTAATTCCATTTCTTTTATAAATATGCTGTTCTTGCGAACGGCCGTTATTTCAGAAGTGGCGACTAACCAGGATTTATGAATTCTTATAAATTTATTTTGCGGTAATCCACCCTCTATCGCTTTAAGACTTGTTCTTACTATCAAAGGTTTTTTGGAGCTTTTAAGGTTCACTTTAATATAATCTCTTAATCCTTCAATAGAAATAATGTCATCAAACATTACTTTCACCTGGCTGTAATGTATCCCTCCGGTTAAGTACACCTTGTTAACCTCAACAATATTTTCTATTTGTGTTTGTGTGGAAGTAATTCTGGTACTCTGTTAATGGGATGTGTTGCTATTTTCTCCAGTGTACTTGCCAGCCATGTAAGAGGTTCGATGCCATGCATTTTGCAAGTGCCCAGTAAGGAGTAAAGCATTGCACTGCGCTGAGCGGCTTCATGCGATCCGGCAAATAAATAATTCTTTCTTCCCAACGCTACCGGGCGGATGCTGTTCTCCACCGGATTGTTATCAATGTTTAGCATTCCGTTTTCGGTGTATGTCGATAGAGTCTGCCAACGTTCAAGGCTATAGCCAAGTGCTTTACCTATTGCACTTTTTGGGGTCGTTTGTATATATTGCTCCTTCATCCAATTATAAAAGGATTGAAGTATAGGTACAGATTTTTGTTGACGCACTTCTTTGAGCTCAGCAAAGTTTAAGGTGTTTTCTTTGCAGATGCGTTCAATCGTATAGAGTTTCTGTATTTGATCCAATGCATAGGTGGCCCGCTCCTGGTCGTTTTCCAGGGCATCATAAAACATACGTCTTGCATGTGCCATGCAATGCAGTAGCTTAATACCTGGCTGCTTACTTAAAATATCATAGACAATATATCCATCACTTTGTAAATACCCCTCGAAGTTCTGCAGTATTCCTTGCGGCCCTTCACGGCCGCGGCTTTGCTGGTAATCAAAAAATACAATTTTTTTAATGCTGTTCTGGTATACCCAATAATATCCTCTGTGCGTGGCCCCTTTTTTATCTTTATCGAGCACTTTTATCGGAGTTTCATCAGCGTGCAAATAATTGCTTTGCAGCACTTCTGCTTTTAAAGCTTCATATAAGGGCAAAATAAGCTTGCAGGTAGCGCTTACCCAATCAGCAATGGTGGAGTAAGGGATCTTTAAACCAGCTCTTTCAAAACGCTCCATTTGACGGTACAGCGGCAGATGATCAAGGTACTTGTCAATAATAATCTGAGCCAGTAGCCTTGAACCAGCCATCGCCTTTTCCAAAGGTCTTGAGGGTAGCTGGCCAATAAGAACTCCCTGGCTTTGTGGTTTTGCATATTTAATACGTACATACTTTTTTACAAATAATTCGCCAGGCACGTAGTCAAGCACTTCAGTTATTTCTTCCCCCATCATTTTGCAACCTGTAATATCTTCTGCTGGATCAATGATAATTTCTTCTCTTCTCAAATGTTCAGGCAGTTTCATCCGACCGGGATGGAGCAGGGGTTTCTGTTCAACAGTAACATTTGTTTTTATATAACTGATCTTTTTTGAATCGGCAATATTACAGGCGGCAGTTTGCTGCACATCTATATCAAGGGTGAGTTGCGAAGGATTTGCATCTGCAGGAATAAAGCGTTCGTGCCGGGAACCAAAGATCATTTTCTTTAGTTGCTGCACTTCCAGCTCAAGCTTCTCTACCCTGAATTGAGATTGTTCGTAAAGGGGCTTGTAGTCTATGTTTGGAAGCATTTGCATGAGAAGCAAAAATGCACCATTGGCATGGAGTGTACAAGATATTTTATCAACAAATCGTGCCGGGCTGTTGATATCTTTTACGGTATTTTATAGCTCCCAGGGAGATGCCCTGTAAAATAAAATTCAACTCATCACTGCTCATCTGCAAACTGTTCGCATCGACATTAAATGCCGGCACCTCAAAGGTTCCTTTCTCCAGCCGGCGGTAAAAAATAGTAAACCCTCCTTTTTCCCACACCAGTAATTTTATGTGGGTGCGTGGCTTATTTATAAAAATAAATGCATCACCGTCCATCACCTGCTGGTGCATTTCACGGCCAATAATGCCGCACAGAGAATCAAAGCCTTTGCGCATGTCTGTTTCTTTACGGTACAGATGAAATTGTCGGCTTGCCGATGCAACTATTATGCTCATGCTATTAATTCTTTAAGAAAACCTGCAGTAACGGGCTGATAAATTCTAATGCCCCTTACTTCTGCAAATAAGCAAGCATATGCCGAGCCGGAAGATGGCGTAATTTCTAATGAAGTAAATCCAGCGTCCGAAATTTTTTGCGAACCTGAAGACCTATATCTGCTACACCATTTGTGATAGGTTGCTTTGCACACATCATTGGCGATACAAAATTCAGAAATACTCATTGTGCTATTTTCGAATTTATCAAGTAATTGATTAATTTGAATGACTGTACGTCTTGGCCTGACACAAGGACTCATCCGTTGCTCCATAACATTTTATTTATGAGCAAAAATATTTAAAGAAAGAGAGAAATGAAAGGTGTACTTAGACGGAGGGATACGTTAGACTTAGGATGTGGTATTATTGGCGCTTTCATTGCGCCCCATCTCAAAAGATGGTCTTTATAGTCAACTGAAGTTAAAATATAAGATTGAGTGTCAAGTATATCGCCCCCAAATGTTATATATATTTTAGACAGTCCTATTTCACCGTAGCCTGTAAAATATACATCTATCCTAAAACTATCTCCCTTATCTAAAACTGTCTTTGTAGGGACAATTATAATTTCATAATCTCCAGGCTTATCGTAACCATCCTTCATTCTCGGATGATCAGGTCTACCTACGCCTTTAATCATCTGACTTTCTGATATTGTTGATTGAAATACTAATAAAAGAAAAACAATTAGGAACTTATGTAGATTCATATAAGTAGGTTTTGGTTTGTCAATATACACGATGATCTCCGCATAGCAGAAATTCTATACTTAAAGAGAGAATATGGACGGTAAGTTTAATTTACAACTTATACAC
>JANXYS010000231.1 GCA_025355935.1 Chitinophagales bacterium
GAGGATAAGAAGGGTCAAAGTGGTAGTCATGGCCGGCCTGAACTTCCTAAAGATGCTGATAGTGAAAAGGCATTATCCGCATCAATATTTTATGAGGTGTGGCAGAAAGCGAAGGGCAATAAAAGATATCTAAAACTGCTCGCGGATCATAAAAAAGGATGAATATAAAAGCAAAGAAAAGAGGCAATCGTTGAAGATTGCCACTGCCGGGTGCCCAGAACAGGATTCGAACCTGCACATCCTTGCGAACGCTGCCACCTGAAGGCAGTGCGTCTACCAATTTCGCCATCTGGGCTAACACTGTGTTGTAAAAAGATATCCCCGTATAACAGGGATATCAATGGCTGGTGCCCACGAAAGGAATCGAACCTTCACGCCCTTGCGAACGGCAGATTTTGAGTCTGCTGCGTCTACCAATTCCGCCACATGGGCTTCAGAAAAACTTCTAACACGCCCTCTGTATCGGCTCAAATGCAGCAACGACCGGCGGGTTGCAATATTACATTAATCATTCAATCTATCCAAAATCCGATTTAAATATTTTTTCTTGTAATAATACGTTTTCAACTCCTGTAACTCTTCTACGGAGAGCTCACGAACGGAGGCGTGGCTATAAATGTGGCTTACTGATTCCTCCAGTCGCGTGCAGTACTCATTAATCTTTGCTTTTGTTGTTACTTCATCCTCGTCGGAAAGGTCCTCGTTGAGCTCCATCATTTCCATTAGGAAATCAGGTGGCAAATTAAACTTTTCGTCTTCTTCCAAAATCCCTTTCTCACGTAAATAATATGCAAGGGTTTTATCCGGCTGCTGGAATATTTTGAAAGCATCATTGATGTTTGCCGATTGCAGTAATACATTCTCCTGTTCATCGCTCGACGCATGGCTATAAAAATCCGGGTGATATTTCTTTTGGAGTTCAAAGAATTTCCTGGCGACAAAAGTTTTGTCAATCACTGGTGCGAAAGGCAGATCAAAGAGTTCAAAATAATTCATAGGATAAAGTTAGGACGAAGATTCTATACCCATTCTCCAAACTTCGCTGTGGTTTGCCCATACTAAAACTCACTAATTGCCAGTTCCTTCGCCTTCATTCATATGCCTCGTACCTACGGCACTCTATTAAAGTAGGCATTTAACCCGGGTTGAAAACTGGGCTACGATATGGTATTGAGCTGTTGGCTCTGCTGTAAAATGTTTGATGCACTTTTAGAATGTGAATGGTTAAGAGTTCGACCAAAATAACACTCGCTATGATTCATAGATGTCTATGCGAAAACAAACAACCGCTCAAAGCCTTGCCCCGAGTGGGCTAAAGAACAATGTGCCAAGTGAAAATGGTCCAATTTGCAAATGACGGAAGCCAGGAGAAGCCAATATGCAAAAGTGCAAATTTGCAAACTCGAAATTAAGGGGTACAATATAAATTCCCCTCAATTCACTAGACGTTGCATGAACCAAGCTCCATTCAGCCTATTCAAAATAAACTAAAAAACTATAAATGCTGATGCTACCAACGAACAATAGGTAGTCAGAGCTGTTTTCCCGGGTGGGCTATATATCAGCGGCGGGCGCCCTTTTTGTATTTTTTTGAGCGCGCAAAAAAATATGAAAATTAAGCGGAGCGAAAGAATTTCATTGCCGGCGTAACTAACGTAGCTATAATAAAAACTACAGAAACATTTAGCGAAGCTTTCTGCTAAGGCTGCGAAATTAAAACCCGTAGATTTGCTTCTGACTAAAAGATAGTTCATGGTCATAGGATTAATAAGGGAAGGGAAAGTTCCCGCAGATAGCCGCGTAGCACTAACTCCAGCTCAGTGTAAATGGATGTTGCGTAACAGGAAAGACATCCACATTCTTGTACAACAGAGCCCTCATCGCTGCTTTACCGATAAAGAGTACCAGGCTGCCGGAGTAGATGTTGTGGAGGATCTATCGGGCTGCGATATTTTACTGGGCATTAAGGAAGTTCCGGTATCAATGCTGATTCCTGGTAAAACTTACCTATTCTTTTCTCATACTAAAAAGCAGCAGCCATACAACCGGGCCATGCTGCAGGACATCATAAATAAGAAAATAACGCTTATCGATTATGAATGTCTTGAACATGAAGACGGCACAAGGATCATCGGCTTTGGTTTCTTTGCCGGAATTGTTGGAGCGCATAACGGAATGGTTATTTACGGGAACAGAACCGGCGACTATACATTGAACCGCGTAAATTCCTCAAAAACTTTTCAACACCTCATTCATACGTACTTTGGACTTAAACTTCCAAACATTAAAATTGCAGTTACAGGTAGCGGTAGGGTAGCGCATGGAGTATTGGAAATAATGAACCTCTTAGGTATTCACGAGGTTGAACCGGAGGACTACCTTGCAAAGAATTTTGTTTATCCAGTATATGTTCATCTTAAAGGGGCAGATCTGTATGCAGAAAACTTAACCGGAATCTACAACCGTGATGACTTTCATTTAAATCCCGGAAATTATCATTGTTTGTTTTCGAAGTATTTAGCCCATACCGACATCCTCATGAATGGAGTTTACTGGGAACTTCCTATCCCAAGATTATTCGAACTAAGCGATATAAGTTCACCCGACTTCAGGATAAGGAGTATCGCCGATATTACGGACGACAGGTCTGGTTCGGTTCCCTGTAACCTGGGTGATTCCAGCATTGAGGACTTTGTGTACGGAGTCGACAGAATATCTTGTGAAAAAACCTTGCCTTACCTCCCTGGCTCTGTAGACGTGATGGCCGTAGGAAATCTTCCAAACGAGTTACCGCGCGATGCCAGCCGTTATTTCGGTGAGCAGTTAACTAAATATGTTTTTGCAGAGCTCTTTTCACCAGCGTCCGATCTTATTGACAAGGCTACCATTGTAAATGCAGGAATACTGAATCAGCCATTTAATTACCTGGAGGATTACGCCGCCCTTAAATAAATGCAAAGCATAAGGAGCCGCCCATACTCATTTTATAAAATGTGCAATCTTTTTGCGGATTTAACACTTATTAAAAATTCCAGCGTACGTAGGCTTCCATCGCAGCATATTGCGTAAGCCCTAATTTTGCGTACAATTTTGCGGTGTTTCCGTTCCGTTCTTCCGCACGTTGCCAAAATTCGCGGCTATCACTCCCCTGGAAAGGAACACTGTCTTTCTGCGACTGGTGTATAAATATTCCATGTCTTTTTTTAGTTACCTGGTCCGGACTCATCGGTATGGCCATTTCAATTTCTGTAATATCCCATTCCTGCCAGGCTCCTTTATAAAGCCACAGCCAGCAGTCTCTTATCCAACTCTCACCAGCCGTCCTGATCCTTTCCAGTGCCGCAATAACTACATCGAAACAAACCTTATGGGTACCGTGCGGATCCGCAAAATCGCCGGCACAAAAGATTTGCTGCGGTTGTAACTTCCGGAGAAGATCCATGGTGAGAACGATATCATTTTCACTCATCGGATTCTTTTCAATCGTTCCTGTTTCATAAAACGGAAGATTCTGAAAATGGATTTGCTCATCCTTTAAACCTACATATTTACAGGTCGCCCGCGCTTCGCACCTTCGTATAAGCCCCTTTATAGCGCGAATATCATCGGTATCTTTTTCTGATGATTTTTTTACCGCTAAAAAGTCAGTTGCTTCCTGCAGGATATGCTTGCTTTTGCTTTCATCCATGTCAAACATGTTTTGGAAACCAACAGCAAAGCCAATAAATCGTGTAACAAATTCGTCGGTAACGGCAATATTTCCGCTGGTCTGGTAAGCAACATGAACATCGTGCCCCTGGTCGTGAAGTCGCATAAAGGTGCCGCCCATACTTATAATATCGTCATCGGGATGGGGCGAAAAAATGAGCGAGCGTTTTGGAAACGGGATACTTCTTTCAGGATGCGAATGCCTGTTAGATGCAGGTTTGCCCCCAGGCCACCCCGTTATACTATCGCGCAAAAGGTAAAAAACCTGCAGGTTAATTTCATACGAATCACCTTTCTCGGTTAGCAGGTCATTTAACCCATTTTCATTATAATCATTGTTTGTTAAACTGAGTACAGGTTTATCCAATTTCAGGGCAAGATTTACCACTGCCCGTTTGATCATATGGGTATCCCATTCACACTCCCCGGTAAGCCACGGATATTTAAAGCGGGTGAGGTCGCTGGCCGCGGCCTTATCAATTATAAAACTGCAATCATCGTGGTGTTGCAGTAGGGAGGCAGGAATGTCTTCAGTCCCTCCGAGTTCAATTGCTTTTTGCAATACCGGGGCTTTTGTTTGACCCCATGCCATGAGAATAATTTTTTTACTTTTTAAAATAGTACTTATTCCCATTGTTATTGCCATTCGCGGAACTTCACTCATGTTTCCGAAATCGTACGCGTTGGCAATCCTGGTACTGTTATCAAGTGTTACTAACCTGGTTTTACTATAGATGCTGCTGCCTGGCTCGTTAAATCCAATATGGCCATTCGTTCCTATGCCCAGGATCTGGATGTCCAGTCCTCCTTCTGCTTCTATTTGCTGTTCGTAATCATTACAATGATCTTTAATTTTATCTTTCGGCATCATGCCGTCCGGCAGGTGATAGTTTCCCGGATCAATATCCGTTTGTTCAAAAAGATATTTGCGCATGAAATAATGATAGCTCTGGAGTGCATCCTTGTCCATCGGATAATACTGATCGAGATTAAATGTAATTACGTTTTTGAAACTTAAACCTTCCTGCTGGTGCATTCTCACGAGTTCGGCGTAGAGGGATTTTGGAGTAGAGCCCGTAGCCAGGCCAATTACACATTTCTTCCCCTGGTCAGCCTTGTCTCTTATAAGTTCTGCAATAATATTCGCTACATAAACGGAGCCTTCCCGCGGAGATGAAAATATTTTTACGGGGATTTTTTCCAGTGAATCTGTAAGATCAATTTTAGTCATGATTTTGTTTCTGTAATGAATATTAATGGTTGTCGCTTATAGCTTCGCCATTTGCGACCGGGTTTTATCCTTGTTAGGCAGTCAAGATAAAAAATATTTCTAAAACTTAATTTCTTGATTTCAGTTTACCTCAATCTCGTCAACAAATAACCAGGCCGGATTTCCTGCCCCCTGGCTTCCGGTTGGGATAACACCTGCATTTTTTGCGACAACTTTTATATACCGGGCCCTTAAAGTTTTATTTATCTCATATTTTAATTGTGCCTTTCCCGTGGCTGTTTGCGTGCTGTCAAGTAAAACAAAATTTTGGTTATCATCACTAATATAAAACAGAACCTGTGCTGGCCGATAGATCCAACTGCCCGTTTGTTCAAACACGTGTACTGCTATATTCCTTACATCCAATGGTTCGAGCAAATCAATAGTTGCGTTTAAGTCTTTACCATTAAAACCAATAAATTCTGTTGACTTTACCAGGCCGACTTTATTTTGCACAGCATCAACCAACGTAAATGCACCATTTCCGGGGTAACTTGATGACGCATTTTCCTGCAACGTTATTGGTTTTCCCGATGCGAGATTAAGAGAAAATAACTGCGAAGTATTGGAAACCGCCCTTCGCTGTTCAAGCGTATCATGGCCGCCCATCGCTTCCTGCGAAATTTTGTAAAGAGTAGCGTGAGCGATTCCACTGTAGGTTATGGGAATGAGGGCGGAATCCATGGATGTTTCCATAACAGCTACGTGCGGTTTTACAGTTATTAATCTTAACGGGGCAATTTTACCCGTTGAATCCCACGTAGGCACATGTATACTAGCAATGTCAGTAGGGTAGTAAGATGAAATCACATGTGACCCCTCCCCGGCAGATTTCAATTTCCAAAATATTCCTTTATTGTTGTAATCCGGCACGACCGTAGCGTCCAGGTCATAGTATGCTTTGCTGTAATTGATATTTTGTGATTCCAGGCGATCAAACAAATAAGGCACTCTTCGCTGAAATTCTGGCCAACTTCGTTTTTCCTTGGGAGACCATAAAACTTCAGCCATGGCTAACAGGCGCGGAAAAACCATGTATTCAAGTTTGGAAATACTGCCTATGTATTCAGTCCACACATTTACCTGAGCGCCTAGAACGTATTTGCTTTCTGAAGCCTGCAGGGCGGAGGGTATAGGTTCGTAGGTGTATACCTTTTCTAAAGGCAAATAACCGCCGATTGTAACGCTGTCTTCATTTTTGGTCTGGCTATGATCGAGGTAACAAAAGGTACCCGGGGTCATGATTACATTATGTTTTTGTTTGGCCGCTTCTATGCCGCCTTCCTCACCACGCCAACTCATCACTGAGGCATTGGGGGCTAGCCCACCTTCCAATATTTCATCCCAGCCAATTATATTTTTTCCTTTGGAATTTATATACTTTTCCATCTCCCCGATAAAATAGCTTTGCAGTCCATGCTCATCCTTTAACCCCTTTTCACGGATAATCTGCTGGCAGAAAGCTGACCTCTTCCACGATTCTTTCGGACACTCATCCCCGCCAATGTGAATATATTTTGAAGGAAACAAAGGCATAATCTCATCCAGCACATCCTTTAAAAATTTAAAAGTGTATTCTGTTGGACAAAATACATCTTCAAACACACCCCAGGTTTGCTGAACTAATTTACCCGTACGGCTACCAGCCCACACAGTTGCAGCAGGTATTTTGGTGCTCTCGTCAGGGAAGCAACTTAATCGGGGATATGCGGCAATGGCGGCCGACGCGTGCCCGGGTAATTCGATTTCAGGAATGATATTAATATAGCGGTCTGATGCATATTTTACAACATCTTTAATTTGGTTCTGCGTGTAAAAACCACCGTACCTGGCGCTGTCATTGCCGGTTCCGGGATAGCGCCCGGTAATTGTTCCATTTCGAAAGCCGCCGACCTGGGTTAATAATGGGTACTTTTTTATTTCAACTCTCCAGCCCTGGTCATCGGTAAGATGCCAGTGAAAGGTATTTAGCTTGTATTGTGCAAGCCTGTCAATATATTGTTTGACTTCGTTTACCGAAAAAAAATGGCGGCATACATCAAGGTGTGCGCCGCGATATGAAAAACGCGGGTAATCAGTTATGCGCGCGTTCGGAACCATCAATGCCTTTCCTGACTTGGACGATGCCTTAGAAGGAAGAGGAAGTAATTGTATCAACGTTTGTATCCCATAAAAAATACCCTGCTCATTATCCCCTGCGATAAAAACTTTATTTTCATCTATATTCATCGTGTACGCCCCGGGGTTAGCTTTTTCTATTTTATCAGAGTGAAGAAGGATACGATTTGATTTTAAACCCGGATCCTTTGAAACCGTGGTTACAGTTAAGCCGTAATTTTTTTTCAGATAATCAGTAAGAAAAATGGAGGATTTCGAAAAATTGATCCCGTCAAGTACAATGACAGTTTTAGATGATAAATTAAAATTACCTGGTAAAAGTTTTATTTCTACCGGCATCGGTACCAGGTTCACTTGCGAAAAACTTTGGAAAGAGTAAAAAAGGCCAATGACGAAGAGTACTTTTTTCATATAAATCATTACATAGTGTTTAAATGCCTTCACAATATTTAGTTAACCACCGGAAGGGTAATATTGCTGCCATGATACAGTCGTATTGTTGATATTTGAAAATCCCGTTCTGTCGCTTCCGGGATGCGCATAAACTTCTGCGGGTTAAGGTCAACTAAGGGAAACCAACTGCTTTGAACCTGGATCATTATTTTATGGCCTTTCCTAAAAGTATGCGCAACATCATTCAGGTTAAATTTTACTGTAGAAACCTGGCCGGGTATAAAAGTTTCGGGTTTTTCAAAACTATTCCTGAATTTCCCACGCATCACTTCCGCTCTAACCATGCGCTGATAGCCCGCCATCTCAAATCCTTTTGGTGCATTTTTAAAATTTGGTTCATCGTCAGGTAAAACATCAATTAGCTTAACTACAAAATCTCCATCAGTACCGGTCATGCTTACCCGCAGATCTGCAATAATCTTCCCCGCAAGTTTTACGTCTGTGGTTAGAGGTAAAGTTTCATACACAAGTACATCAGGGCGTACTGCAGCGAAGCGCTGGTCTTCTGCCATATAATCGTTATTTCTACTTGCATAGATACCATTGGTGTAAGGAACCGGCTTGCGTGGATCGCTTGTATATTCGTCGTATCCTGAGGTAGCACCGGGGGTGGAGGCCAGCATGTTTTTATCGCCAAGATAATAGGTAACGGCCTGTACATTTGCGGGAGGCCAGGTGTTATATGACCGCCATTGATTACTGCCCGTTTCAAAAACTGTTGCTTCTGCGGCTGTGAAAGTGCCCTTATCCCTCAGGTAAAAATCAAAAAAAGTAGCTTCGATACTGTCCTGGAAATATTTGCTGGTATTGCTGCCAAAATCATGACTGGCATATTGTTTCCATTCGCTGCTTTCCCACGCCCCATGGGTCCAGGGGCCCATGACAAGATGGTTTTTATTCGGCTTTCCCTGGGCCTCAATACTACTGTAAGTATTTAATGCACCAAAGAGATCTTCAGCATCAAACCATCCACCAACAACGAGCGTGGGAACTGTGATATTTTGAAGATATGGCCGGATATTCCTCGCTTTCCAATAAGCATCATAAGTATCATGTTGTAAGTATTCATCCCAGATATAACTCTTATGATTAAAATATTGCGCTGACTGGGAATTTGAAATGGGGCCAAGCTTGAGAAAAAAGTCGTACGCGTTTTTCCGGTCCAAGTTAAACACCTGATCGCCATAGTCCTTCACGGGGCCGCTTCGCGGCTTCCCAAAATAATTCATGAAGTCGAAATTATCCATAAGAAAAAATGCACCGTTGTGGTTCGCGTCGTCGCCAATAAATTCATCAGTAACCGGCGCCTGGGGGCTCACTGCTTTGATTGCCGGATGCGCCCCCGGCAAACTGGCGGTAGCATAAAAGCCGGGATACGAAATGCCGTAAATACCTACCCGCCCATTATTATTTTTAAGGTTCTTTATGAGCCAGTCTACAGTATCATAAGTATCACTGCTTTCATCTACGTCCTTCTTTGTTTTCTTGTTAGCGAGATTAGGTGTTACTTCCAGGTTAGTTCCTTCGCTCATGTAGCGACCGCGGACGTCCTGGTAAACAAAGAGATAAGGCTCTTTTTGGAGGGTAGGATTGGGACCAACGCGCCGTGCATAATTAGTATCTCCATAAGGGCCTGCAGAATAAGGTGTGCGCTCCAAAAGGATTGCCATTTTACCAGTTGTTGTTTTCGGGGTATAAATGACAGTATATAACTTCACGCCATCACGCATCCCTATTAGTGTATCAGTTTTGGTAAAATTTTCTTTTACAAAGTTATTTTTAACTTGCCCAAAAGTTGACATACATAGTAATAGCGCAAGGAAGGTTGTTAGTCTTTTCATTTTCTTATTTGATTACAGGTAACGTAAAAAAACTTCCGTTGGCACCAGTGTATATCCGTATGGTCGCCTTTTGAAAATCACTATCATTTGCTTTGTAGATGTCTGTAAATTTTTGAGGATTACGATCTGCCAGTGGAAACCAGGTACTTTGAACCTGGATCATCATTCGGTGCCCCTTCTTAAATGTGTGGGCGATATCCGGCAGTTCGAACTTCACTAACGCTGGTTGCCCTGGCGTAAATGGTTCGGGTTTTTCAAAACTGTTGCGAAACTTCCCCCGCATAATTTCACCACGAACAAGCATTTGATATCCGCCCATCGGGTAATCCTTCTCGTTATTTAAGCTACTAG
>JANXYS010000265.1 GCA_025355935.1 Chitinophagales bacterium
AATTTTTATTTAATTGAAGAACAAATTTACATTGGAAAAAAGCATTTGCCTAAAGGCTATAGTGTCGGTTTACCACAACTTAAAAAAGGTGCCTCCTCCGGTCTTCCCCGTATTTACGATATCGCCGTGGAAATAATTTCACACAGTGATGGTCATGTAAATCTTCGAAGCCTGGGTAAATTTATCGCAGGCTACCAAAAAATTCAATACTTGCAGTTAGGAGAGCTCTGGGCTACTCCAATTATGCTTCGACTGGCATTATTGGAAAATGTTCGTCGACTGGCCTTGCAAATTTCACTCGACATACATAATAAAGATCTGGCAGCTTATTGGGCCGACCAGATGATCGAAACGATAGAAAATGATCCAAAGAACCTGGTACTGGTGTTGGCAGACATGGCAAGATCGGAGCCGCCAATGGAAAGTTCTTTCATTGCAGAATTTACACGTCGTCTGCAAGAGCAGGGAAATGTTTTAACGCTTGCGTTAAACTGGATCGAGCAGCGCCTAAATGAAGATGGATTAAGCAGCGCAGTACTCATTCAGCTTGAAAATCAAAAACAGGCAGCCGACCAACTTTCCATCAGTAATAGCATTAGCAGCCTTCGATTCCTGGCGACCACCAATTGGCGATTATTTGTCGAGGAGTATAGCATTGTTGAACAAACCCTGACGCAGGATAAAGAAAAAATCTATTCGAAGATGGATTTTTTTACGAGGGACATGTACCGGCATGCTGTAGAGAGGATATCTAAAAAAAGCGATTACTCAGAAGAGGAAGTCGCCCGCATGGCAGTAGATATAGCAGCCGCGCATCCTTCCACAGCCGAAGGTGTATGCAGGCAGCACGTAGGTTATTCTTTAGTGGGCAAAGGAGTTTATGAACTGCAGAAAAAGGCAGGTATGAAACTTGGCCTCATGCCCCTGCTTAGGAAATTTGTAAATAGTAGGCCATTGTCTGTTTATGCCGGGGCCATTTTATTGTTCTCATCCGTTCTCATCTGGACAATATTAGAGCAAACCCAGGCTCATCTTATCACCGGATGGAAAGTTTATGCCCTTGTTTTTCTTTTACTTATAGCCTCCAGTCAACTTGCCATCGGTGTAGTAAACTGGCTCACCTCCGTTCTCGCCAGTCCATGCCTTTTACCCAGGATGGATTTTTCCAAGGGGATTGCGGACGAGAGCCGTACAATGGTGGTTATACCGACCCTTGTTACAAATCCAGTTGCGATACACTCAATCATTGAAAATATTGAAGTTCATTTCCTCGCAAACCGGGATGTAAATATTTCATTCGCTCTTCTAACAGATTTTAAAGATGCGAATGCCGAAACCCTTCCTGAGGATGAAGAGTTAATAAACCTCGTTCGCGAAGGCATTATTGATCTCAACAAGAAATATGACCGCCCGGGTAACGATACGTTTTTCCTCTTTCATCGCCCCCGATGCTACAATAAAGCTGAGCAGATCTGGATGGGTTATGAACGCAAAAGGGGCAAGCTTGGTCATCTGAATGCCCTAATTCTTTCAGGAGTAAAAGATAATTTTTCTGTGATTATTGGTGAAGAAAAAGTCTTTCGATCAATTAAATATATACTTACACTTGACTCTGATACCCAGCTCCCACGCGAAACAGTTTGGAAAATGGTAGGTTCGATGGCACATCCCCTTAACAAACCGGTGTATGACCAGAAATTAAAACGAGTTACAGAAGGCTACACTATTTTACAACCCCGGGTATCTAATAGCCTCCCCGGAACGCAGAGTTCCATTTATCAGCGCATTCATAGTAACGAACCGGGCACCGACCCGTACACCCGCGCTACTTCAGACGTTTACCAGGATCTGTTTAGTGAGGGCTCTTTTATTGGAAAAGGCATTTATGAAGTAGAATCTTTTGAAAAAGCGCTGGCTAACAGGTTTCCTGAGAATCGTATTCTTAGCCATGATCTGCTGGAAGGCGCTTATACAAGATCCGGTTTAATAACTGATGTTCAATTGTATGAAGAATATCCTACTACTTATATCAGTGATATACGCCGCCGCCAGCGATGGATACGGGGCGACTGGCAAATTGCAACCTGGATCACTCCCTTCGTACCAGGTGCAGATAGAAGGTTACATCGTAACAGGTTAAGTTCGCTCTCGAGGTGGAAAATATTTGACAATCTTAGGCGAAGTCTTGTTCCATTTTCTATGATGTTTCTTTTATTGGCGGGCTGGACAATTTTAAATATGCCGGCGGGACTAACACTCGCAGTAATGGGAATTGTGTTTCTGCCACCCTTTGTAAATTTTTTATGGTCACTCACCCGCAAGCCTGACGATGTTCAGTTTCTTCAACACCTGATCCATGCAAACAGGTCATTAAAAGATAGTTTAACCCAGCAGGCAATTGGAGTGATGAGCCTGCCATTTGAAGCTTTTGTTTACACAAGGGCAATTCTTATAACGCATTGGCGAATATTCTTCACTCATAAAAAATTACTTGAGTGGAATCCTTACAATGCAAAACAGCCAGCAGGCCGCAATGTGTTAGCGGCTTATCGAAATATGTGGTTCGCGCCTTTTTTTGCGCTGGTTGCATTTGCAGTGATCAGCTGGTATTTTCCGTTTTCGCTTATAACCGCTTTTCCATTTCTAATTGGCTGGGGCGCATCGCCACTTATCACCTGGTATATCAGCCAGACACAGGCAGACGAGATAAAAAGCATTTCCGATGAAGAAACTTTATATCTACGAAAATTGGCTCGGAAAATTTGGTCGTTTTTCGAAGTATTTGTGGGCAAGGAAGACAATTGGCTTCCACCCGACAATTACCAGGAACACCCCGTTCAAAGGATTGCCCACCGTACCTCGCCAACGAATATTGGCTTAGCAATGCTATCTAACTTATCTGCCTGGGATTTTGGATACATCACTCACACTGTATTGGTAGAACGTACAGAACATACTATCCAGACACTAGGGCAAATGGAGCGTTACCGGGGCCACCTGTTCAACTGGTATGATACTCAAACGCTGCAACCATTAAATCCCCGCTACGTTTCAACAGTTGATAGTGGTAACTTCATCGGGCACCTTATCACCCTCCAGCAGGGTCTTTTAACGGTAACTGATAAGTGCATAATATCCGATGATAATTTCCGCGGCCTTGTTGACAGTATTGAAATACTCATAGAAAAAACAAAAGAATCAAAAGAGCTGATCCTGTTTAGAAATAAACTTCGGGAAACATGGCCGCAGCATATTAATGATCTGAAAGCCCTGATGGTTTTTGTAGAGCAGCAGGAAAGGGATCTTCGTGAAATACTTACTGAACTTGATCTGAATCCTGAAAATGAAGATGACTGGTGGGCAGAGAAATGCCGGGAGCATCTGAGTTCTATCAAAGAACAATTAATTATTTTCTTTCCCTGGCTAACAATGCCTGACGCACCCGAAAAATTCAAATCGCTGCTTAGTGATCTTCCGGGTATACCTACCGTAAACGAGCTTGCAAGAATTGAACAGGCTCTACTACATAGGATAGTGGCTTTTTACAACACGGATAAT
>JANXYS010000275.1 GCA_025355935.1 Chitinophagales bacterium
GATTTTTATGGCGGTAAAAGATTAGGCAATAATTTATATGCAAATTCATTGCTGGCATTAGATGCGAACACAGGCAAACGGATATGGCATTACCAAACTATACATCATGATATTTGGGACAGAGATTTGCCAACACCCCCGGCATTGGTTACTATCACAAAGGATGGAAAGACCATAGATGCCGTTGCGCAGCCTACAAAAAGCGGTTTTATTTTTCTCTTCGATCGGTTGACAGGCAAATCAATTTATCCTGTTGAAGAAAAACAAGTGCCTTCAGAAAGTGAACTGGACGGTGAAAGACCCAGTGTCACCCAACCTTTCTCACCGATAACTTTCGCGCGACAATCATTTACTCAACAAAGCCTTAACGATGTTGTTCCTGACTCTTCCTACAAGGACATAAAAAAGAGATTGGCTGGCTATAGCTCTGGGTTTATTTTTAATCCTCCTTCTAAAAAAGGAACGGTAATATTTCCGGGGACTGACGGAGGTGCGGAATGGGGTGGCGCAGCGGTAGATCCGCAAACGAGCATCCTCTATGTAAATGCCAATGAGATTCCCTGGGTGTTAACGATGGTTAAAGAAAAAGAAAAGCAGGTAACCACCGAAACCAATTTGCAGGCCGGGCAGCGTTTATATACGGCTACCTGCATGGCCTGTCATGGAGCACAGCTCCAGGGTGGAAGCAATTTTCCCTCCTTAATTAACCTTAATAAAAAATACAACGAATCACAATTTGTACAAGTGGTTAGCTCAGGACGAAGGATGATGCCTGCATTTGATCAACTTGCTGAAAGCGAGAAAGAAGCGTTAGCATCATTCATACTGAGTATTAAGTCAAAACAAACCAAAAAATTTACAGCACCTGCAGATATAAACAATGCCTGGAACAAAATGCCATATACTTCTACGGGCTATAATAAATTTCTTACGAAAGAGGGTTATCCGGCAGTAGCGCCACCATGGGGTACGCTTAACGCTATCGACCTTAACACGGGCCGAATTGTATGGAAGGATACCTTAGGCGACTATCCCGAATTTAAAGCAAAAGGGATTCATACGGGTACAGAGAATTATGGAGGTCCTGTTGTAACTGCGGGAGGACTCGTGTTTATAGCTGCAACAAGCGATTCAAAAATCCGTGCTTTTAATAAAAGATCCGGTGCATTAATATGGGAGGCAGACTTACCTGCTTGTGGTTTTGCAACCCCGGCAGTGTATGAAGCAGATGGTAAACAATTTCTTGTGATTGCATGCGGTGGAGGCAAGCTTGGCAAAAATACAGGAGATAGCTATGTGGCTTTTGCTTTGCCTGATAGGAAGTAACCGTGCTGCAGATTAACCCCCGATTATTTTTTGCCTTGAGCGGATTCTCTAAACCAATAGGAGATCGACTTCAAAAACGCAAACAAAGTTATGTAGCGGTATACAAGACTTCTGGTGGGAGATACTGGGTTCGAACCAGCGACCTTCTCGTTGTCGACGAGACGCTCTAAACCAACTGAGCTAATCTCCCAAAAAACCTTTCAAAAAAAAAGTCCTACACCTGATATGTAAGACTCTGCCGTGGGAGTTACAGGAGTCGAACCTGTGACCCTCTGCTTGTAAGGCAGATGCTCTAAACCAACTGAGCTAAACTCCCTTTCCGTTTTCGGAGGGCAAAGATAAGGGTTAAATAATCCCAACAAAATTTTTTACCGGATATTATTTAAAAAAGAACCAGCAAAATTCAGTGTGGTAAACTATACACAGGTGTACGAAATTTTGACCCGGTTTTTAATAAACTTTTAAATTTTCACTTCAAATAATTTAAATAAAATCGAAATAAAAATTTATAAAATAAAAATTTTTATGTTGTTAAGCGGTCTTTTGCTGTGGCCCCAATATTAATAATTGTGCATTAGTTCTTGCCCGGTCAATTTGAATTTAAATTTCCAATTGACCGGCTCGTTATTTCCGGAACTTGGCATATATTATGTGATTGCTCAAGGCCATCTCGAAAGCGTCTCTCGCTTTCACCCCATACGTAAAATTAAAAAACTAATCGAATGCTTGACTTTTTCAAATGCGATGAGGACTTTAATAACTACTTATATGTTATTACTGGATTCAGCTATTTATTTACTGTAAGTTCCTCCCGTAAACGCGATGACGAAGAGGAGTATGGTGTCTTTTACCAGGTAAAGCCTAAAGACCGCGATGACGGTTTCTTTGAGTGGTATTGTTATAAAATACCTCATGGCCAGTTTTTCAGAACTAAAACAGAAGCTGTTTTAAAGTTTACCATGCAGTGGTGGGAATGGCATTGTTCGAAAGGGTTGAGCTTTTTTAAATAACATCATTTCTTATAATATAAAGATATTTTTTGGCTTGTAGTCCAGCTTGCAAAAAAATAAGTATTTTCGTTGCAGGATGTTCACAGCCTCTTCATATAATCCTTTTATTGCTCCAGATCAGGACGTCGACGTATTGACAGAAACTGAATCGAATTATTCACTTATAGTATGGAATGACGAAGTAAATACTTTTGAATGGGTTATTGAAGCATTAATAGAAGTTTGCGGCCACGCCCAGGAACAAGCCGAACAGTGTGCAATGTTGATACATACAAAAGGAAAGTACGCCGTTAAAAATGGTAGCTATGAAAATTTAAAACCGGAGTGTGATGCAATCACTGACCGGAAGATAGGCGCTACTATAGAAATAATCTCCAATTAGTCTTCAGCATGGAACGCCGTGGCGCTATCCATTTTCCTCCTATCGAGTCTGCAGATGCAGACGGATTATTAGCTGTTGGTGGAAATCTCAATTATGAAACATTAATAACTGCGTATAAACTAGGAATCTTTCCCTGGTATAGCGAGAATGAGCCGATCCTTTGGTGGTGCCCGGATCCCCGATTTGTGTTATTTCCGCGCGAGATGCATGTCAGTCGCAGCATGGACAAAATTTTTAGAAAAAACCAATTTGAATTTAAAATTAATAGTGATTTTCGCGAGGTCATCCGGCAATGTCGCACAACCCCGCGGAAGGACCAGGATGGGACCTGGATAACTCCGGAAATAGAAACTGCCTACATCCAACTTTATGAACTCGGTTATGCGCACAGCGCAGAAGCATGGCAGGATAACCTGCTGGTTGGCGGAATATATGGAGTGCGTTTAGGCAAAGTATTTTTTGGTGAAAGCATGTTTAGTAAAAAAAGCAATGCGAGTAAATTCGCTTTCATAAATCTGGTTCGCAACTTGAAAGCCGACGGTCTTGAACTTGTGGATTGCCAGGTGTACTCCGCACATCTCGAAACGTTGGGAGCCAGGATGATATCCCGGTCTGCGTTTCGTAAAAAACTGGATACTCTGGCTGTCTCCTAGCCGATAAGTTTTTAAGGGGAACAGGCACTACCCCACTACTTCCCAAATTTTATTTTCAGGGCGGCCAAAGCATCATTCAAATTTGGAGGTTCTACCGCAGCTTTCACCGATGCAGGCTTCACAGGCGCATTCTGCAGAGGCCGCCGATTACCCTTAGAATTGTCTGATCCAGCCTGCTTAATGGAAAGGGCTATTCTTTTCCTCTTGACATCAACTTCCATCACCTTTACTTTGACTTGTTGATTTAACTTTAAAACCTCGCCAGGATCCTGTATATATTTATCAGCGATTTCTGAAACATGTACTAAACCATCCTGCTTAACCCCTATATCTACAAACGCTCCAAAACGGGTTAAGTTAGTCACTATACCCGGAACCTCCATGCCCACTTGCACATCTTCTATAGAAAAGATTTGTGCAAACTCAAACAACTGTACAGCACTCCTGGGATCAAGTCCGGGTTTCTGCAATTCTTTAATAATGTCCCGAATGGTTAATTCACCGAAGGATTCGCTTACGTATTTTTTAATGGGTATTTCTTTGAGAATTTTTTCATTCCCTATCATATCGCTTACCTTAATGCCCAGATCTGTTGCCATAGCTTGTACCATACCATATGCTTCCGGGTGAACAGCACTAGCATCCAACACATCATCTGCACCTGGTATTCGAAGAAACCCTGCACACTGTTCATATGCTTTGCCGCCAAGACGGGGAACTTTCATTAGCTCTTTCCTGCTCTTGAACATGCCTTTCTCCCTACGATATGCAATAATGTTTTCGGCAATCGAACTGCCAATACCACTTACATAACTTAACAAATGCTTACTTGCAGTATTTACATTTACACCCACACTGTTCACACAGCTCATAACGGTTTGGTCTAGCCGCTCCTTTAAACGAGGCTGGTTTACATCATGCTGGTACTGCCCCACTCCAATACTTTTAGGATCAATCTTAACCAGCTCTGCCAATGGGTCCATTAGCCTCCTGCCAATACTTACTGCTCCCCTAATTGTAATGTCCTGGTCAGGAAATTCCTGCCTGGCAATTTCAGATGCGCTGTAAATACTTGCACCATCTTCATTAACTAAATAAACAGGCAGGCCAAGTTGTAGCCCTTTTATAAACTGTTCTGTTTCCCGGCCAGCAGTTCCGTCGCCGATAGCAAATGCTTCCATGTTTAAGGATGAAACTAGTGTACGGATTGCGCCCTCAGCATCCTGCAGGCGCTGATTTTTTTCATGAACATAAATTAATTCCGTTTGCAGCAACTCTCCTTTTTCATCAATACACACAACTTTACAACCAGTGCGGTATCCCGGATTAATCGCCAAAATTCTTTTACTGCCGAGTGGAGCACTGAGAAGCAGCTGCCGGAGATTCTCTGAAAAAACAGTTATCGCTTCTCCGTCCGCAGCAGTTTTTATGGCAGTTCGAAATTCTGTTTCCAGGCTGGGTTGCAATAGACGCCGGTAACTATCTTTAATAGCCTTTCGCAGCTGCTCGCTACAGCTGTTCATACCTTTAATAAAAAGTTGCTCCACAATTTCAAGCGCAATTTCTTCCTGCGGCTCAATGGCTATACGGAGATAGCCTTCAAGAAATCCGCGCAGCACCGCCAGTGTACGATGCGAAGGAACAGTAGCTATACGTTCGCTAAAAGAAAAGTAATCTTTGTACTTTAAAGCTTCAATCTCCTTTTCCTGGATCACCAAACTCTTGAGCGTTGCTTCCTGTTCAAATAATTTGCGCAGTTTTTCTCTCACCCGTGCATCTTCGTTGACTGTTTCGGCTATTATATCCCGCGCGCCCTGTAGTGCAACTTCGACAGTAAGAACTGTATCATTTATAAATGCCTTTGCCGCTTCAGGCAAATCCACATCAGCCTGCTCAAATATAATTTCTGCCAAAGGTTGCAAACCGTTTTCCCGGGCAGTAACCGCCTTGGTTTTACGTTTTATCTTATAAGGGAGATATAGATCTTCGAGCTGGGAAACGGTTATTGCTGCGTTAATTTTTAATTGCAAACCGTCAGTCATCTTTCCCTGTTCGGTAATCGTTTTTTCAATGAAGGCTTTGCGTTCTGCAAACTCATTCATTAACTTATTTTCTTCCTGAATTTTCTGAATAACAACTTCATCAAGTGCTCCCGTCATATCTTTCCTGTAACGTGCAATGAAAGGAATGCTACTACCCTCTGCAAGTAACTCCAACACTGTAACCACCTGCTGAGGCTTTAAGGTTAACTTCCGGGCTATTAACTGGGAAAACATTTGCAATATTTAATTTAAATTAAAGAGAAATTAATATTCGGCAAAATCCGAAGCAGGGCTTCATTTTTTGGGTTGCGAAAATAAAGGAATTTGGTAAACGAATTTGTGGATAAATTTAAATCAGGACGAATGCTCAAAAATTCTCTTTTTAGAAGGGTTATTTTCTGCATAGGAATATATACTATTCCGGATAAAATTATTATCAGCATATGGCTGCAGGTGCTCCTTTAAAACAGCCAGTTCGGCTTCACGAAACGAATGGTTAATATATCCCATCCCCCAGAAACTTCCCCTTTCCATCAATAAGCACAACAGTTCATTTTTTTCATTTCCCTTCTCCATTACTGCAAATGTTGGTAATTGCTTATATAATTCCTGCAAAGCTGACAGCACACGCTGATTGTAATTCTCCGGCCTGTCAAGAAGCAACAGTTCTTCGGGGGAAAATGAAGTCTTATCTATATAACAAAGCTTGTCATTTAAATCGAATTTGGCCGCCATTTTGCGTAACATGGTGATCCCATCACTGAAAAGATTAAAGGTGCAGATTGCTGCAATGTTTTTCTTTTTCCTGTCTATCGCTAGCCGGACATAGCCCCGATTGTCTTCAAAACTATAAAGGGCAAATTTTTGTACCATTTCCTTCTGGCTATAATTGTATTTAGGCCAAAGTCTTTTTATTTCTGTACTCTCCAGAACCAGGGCATGTAATTCATTGCTGCATTCGGTGTGGGAAATATGCGCTATAAGACGAAGAAAGTGCTGCCGGCGAATGGCAGCATCATGGTGTGTGAAATGACTGCTCACCCGTTTCTTAATGTTTACAGCTTTTCCTACATAAATTATTTTTCCTTTTACATCATGAAAATAGTATACCCCCGGCTTCGAAGGCAATAAGTCAATTATCTTCTTATCCAATTGCAACGGCAGCCACTGCTCGCCTGAAGATTTTTTCAGCATATCATCAATATGCTGCTGCCCATTAGCCGATAATACTTTTTCAAATAACAAAACTGTCGCTTTAGCGTCGCCGTCTGCGCGGTGCCTGTTTTCAATAGGAATTTGTAAGCTGCGGCAAAGATTCCCAAGGCTGTAAGATGGCAGGCCTTCAAAGATTTTCCGGCTCAGCCTTACAGTGCATAATTTTTTCACGATAAGGTTGTAGCCGCAGGATTTCAGGTGATGCTTGATAAATGAGAAATCGAAATTTACATTGTGCGCTATAAAAATATTGCCAGAAAGAATATCATAAAGCTTTTCTGCAATTTCATCAAATGTGGGTGCAGATGCAACCATGGCATTGCTTATTCCTGTTAAAACTGTGATGTAACCCGGGATTTTATGACCAGGATTGATGAGGGTTGTGAGATGATCGGTAACGCGACTGCCATCGTGAATATATACAGATATTTCAGTGATGCCGCTATTGGAAGCCGACCCACCGGTAGTCTCAATATCTACGATAGCATACATAAAGGAGGAAGTTGTTTCGTTAATTCAGAAGATCAAAAGCATCAAAGTGCAAATTACTAAATCTTTTAGTTAAGTTTTGTATTCTTTTATTTTTTTGATAATCTACCATAATCTTTTAATACCTCTTCATCGCCTTGGTTTTATAATCGACCATACTAGCGTATTTTTGCCATCCCAAAAAAAGGATACAGATGGAACTTTCGAAGAATTTTGAACCGCAAGCAATCGATGATAAATGGTACAAACACTGGCTGGATAAACAGTACTTTAAAAGTGTGCCTGACAGCCGCGAGGCGTATACAATCGTAATGCCGCCACCAAATGTAACAGGGGTATTGCATATGGGTCATGCACTCAACAATACAATTCAGGATATTTTGATTCGTCGCGCCAGGATGGAAGGAAAGAATACATGCTGGATACCCGGAACCGACCATGCTTCAATTGCAACTGAGGCGAAGGTTGTCGCTATGTTGCGGGAGAGAGGAATAATCAAATCATCACTTACACGCGAGGAATTTTTAGCCTATGCCTGGGAGTGGAAGGAAAAATATGGTGGTATCATTCTTCAGCAACTTAAAAAATTAGGTTGCAGTCTCGATTGGGACCGCACTGCCTTTACCATGGATAAAGATTACTACGCTTCTGTTGTTAAGATCTTCATTGACCTGTTTAATAAGGGTCTGATCTATCGTGGCAAAAGGATGGTTAACTGGGATCCGGTGAGTCTTACGGCCTTGAGTGACGAGGAAGTGATTTTTAAAGACGTTGATTCAAAATTATATTATGTCAATTACCTGCTAACCGACGGAAGACCGGGCATCACGGTAGCGACTACCCGCCCTGAAACAATTTTAGGCGATGTTGCTATTTGTGTAAGTCCTGCCGATGAAAGATACTCTTCACTGATAGGTAAAGAGGTAATTGTTCCCATCATAAACAGGAAAATTCCAATTATTGCAGATGATTATGTAACGGCTGATTTCGGAACAGGAGCGTTGAAAATCACGCCTGCTCACGACAAGAACGATCATACCATCGGCCTTAAGCATAAGTTGAAAGCAATTGATACTCTGGATCTGTCAGGCAAATTCACGGCGGCTGAATTGGAGGAAGATCATCCGGGAGAACAGGTACTTTCTTATGAAGGAATGGATCGCTTTGCACTAAGAAAGAAAATTACTGAAGATATTGCGACTTTAGGTCAACTGGAAAAAATAGAGGAGTACAAGGGACAGGTAGGGACAAGCGAGCGAACTGGCGCAGTAATCGAAAGCAAACTTTCTATGCAGTGGTTTATAGATATGCAGGCTTTTATGAAAAAGAATCCTCAGTCGCTTTCTGCTGTGATGGATGACAGTATAAGATTCCACCCAGCTAAAGCAAAAAATACCTACAACCATTGGCTCGAAAATATTAAGGACTGGTGTATTAGTCGCCAGCTTTGGTGGGGCCAGCGCATTCCCGCCTGGTACGACACTGCCGGAAACATTTATGTTTCAGAAACAGAAATGGAGGCCCGTGAACAAGCAATAAAAAGAAATTCTGCCTTCGCGGAAAATTCTGTTCTTCGCCAGGACGAGGATGTGCTTGACACTTGGTTTTCTTCCTGGCTATGGCCGATGGAAGTGTTTAAAGGAATCAGTAACCCGGGGAATGAGGACGTGAAATATTATTACCCAACGACCACGCTTGTTACCGGGCAGGATATTATTTTCTTTTGGGTAGCCAGAATGGTTATGGCAGGCTATGAGTACAGCAGCGTAGCTCCATTCAGGGACGTTTACTTTACAGGGATGGTAAGAGATAAACAAGGTCGGAAGATGAGTAAACAATTGGGAAATTCACCCGACCTTTTAGGGCTTATAGATCATTATGGTGCTGACGCAACACGTTTCGGTGTAATGATCGCGTCTCCCGCCGGAAATGATATATTATTTGATGAATCGTCATTAGAACAGGGCCGGAATTTCAATAATAAGTTATGGAATGCACTAAAGCTCCTAAAAATGTGGGAGGGAAGGCAGGCCGCCTCAGCTACAGCTAGTGCAGAAGGAGAACATGATTTGTTTGCAATTCGATGGTTCCGTCAACGATTGAACCAGGTGGGATGCGAGGTAGCGGACCTTATGTTGCAGTTCAGGCTGAGTGAAGCACTGAAAGTTATTTACTCATTGATATGGGATGATTTCTGTAGCTGGTATCTTGAATGGGCAAAACCAGGATTCGAACAGCCAATTGACCAATTAATTTATCAAACTACTGTTGACTTTTTTTCGGAGTTGATGCTACTTTTGCATCCATTCATGCCGTTTATTACTGAAGAGATTTACCACCAGCTTGAAGAGCGCGATGATGATATTTGTAACAAACAAATTATTACGTATAATGGTATGGAGAAAGACCTTTTAGCCACAGGTGACCTGTTAAAAGCAGCCGTAACCAGCTTAAGAGACGCGCGAAACAAACAGCAACTAAAGCCAAAAGAGCAAATTGTGTTGCACGTGCAGGCTGAAAATGAAAACACTTACAAGACAATCGAGCACTTGTTGGTTAAACAAGTTAATGCATCTTCCCTCAATTATACCCGCGAAGCAGTAGCAGGCTCCATCGGTATAGTAATGGGTAAAGACAAATTCTATATTGAAACAACTTCACCCTTCGATAGCAGCGCCCAGAAAGAGAACCTGGTAAAAGAACTCAATCACCTCCAGTCATTTTTAATTGCGATAGAAAAAAAACTTGGGAACCAACAATTTTTGCAGAATGCAAAGCCCGACGTTCTTATGATGGAGCAAAAGAAAAAATCAGACGCAGAAGTAAAAATAAAATTAATCGGGGAAACCCTGTTAACCCTGTGATATTACATAGTTGTTAAAGTGTGAGCGAGACAATTTTGTTTTGGTAAATTCGTTTACGAACAGACAATAAAAGACAATGAAATACAAATATTTCCTTATTGCCATCTCTCTTCTTCTTGCTGAAATGCAGGTTATAGCGCAGAAGAAACCAACTGCCCGGAAAACCACAATTATAAAATATAAAATTCCTAAAATGAGTACACTGCTTGGAGCCTATAAGGATTCTATAGCATTACCCGTTGCGGAAGTTTTGACTATAATCGGCCAGCCACTGAAGATTATTGATGTAAACCAACAGGTGTACAGCATTACCAACATGCAATTCCTCTACAGAAAAAGAGTAGTTTCCGAAACGGAAGATGGTAAGGCTATACCTGCAGTAAGTGTTGTATCACAATCCTTTAAAATCACGCCTCTTCCGGAAACATGGCTCTCCTCTATTCGTGAACAATTAAAAAAGGGTGAAGAACTTTACTTCTTTGATATTATAGTTAAGGATACTAAAGGACATATATTATACGCTCCCAATTTAAAAATTTCTATTCTCTAATGCTTGTAGTAAAATATGCCGGGAAGACAGACTTGGTAGTAGTGAAGGATCTTGCCCACTTTATTTGGCCTATAACATATACAGGAATTATAAGTTCGGAGCAGATTGGTTATATGCTTGAGCAGATGTATAGTCTTGAAGTTCTGGAGTTACAGTTGAATCAAAAACAGCAATTCGTTGTTTTGTACGAATCTGGTCGGGCTGTGGGGTTCGCTTCTTTTGGAGTAAAACAAAATGCAAGCGAGCAGGTTTACCGCTTAAATAAACTTTATATATTGCCCGCAGAACAAGGTCACGGAGCTGGAAAATTCCTGCTCGATTTTGTGTTGCAGGCAGTATCTAATCTCGGCGGTAGTGGGCTTGAACTAAATGTAAACAAGCAAAACCCCGCCCGTAACTTTTACGCTCGCAATGGCTTCCAGGTTATTCGTGAAGAGGTACTTGATATTGGCAATGGGTATGTAATGGACGATTACGTTATGCACCGAACCATTTCCCTTGCAGCAAGTGATCAGACTAGTCAACAGCAAAATCTACCTTCATCGTAATTGATGCAGTTTTATTTTTATTACTTGTATTAAACGCTCCGCCATAGCTGTAATCTTCATTACTATTTTGCCCGGTGATCTGGAATACCCCCATAATGGCCTTACGTATACTACCAAGAGAGCCACCCGTATTTTCTGCAATCGTTTTAGCCCGAAGTTTTGCATCAGCACTCGCCTTTGCAAGAAGATCGATTTTCAGTTCCGATAGTTTGGTATAATAGTAAGCAGGAGATGTTGAATTCATTTCAATCCCTGATTGTATCAACTCAGTAACCTCCCTGGATATTTTTTCTACTTTAGCGATGTCCCTGGAATCAACCGTTACATTTTGTTTCAGGTTATAACCAGTAAAATCGCTTCCTATTTGTTTTCCAGCCCCATCAAACCTGGTAGTAAATTCCTTATCAATATTAATCGCAGAAACAACCATTTCATTTTCGGCTACTCCTTTTTCTTTCAGGTAAGATTTGATTCTCGATTCATCTTCTTTGAGTGCTGCATACGCGGCCTTGAGGTCAAGATCTTTACGAGTATAGTTGCCTGTCCACACAATCTGGTCACTAATAAAATCTTTTTCGGCAGACCCGGTTACCGTGATGTTTTCCGCGGTTTTAAATTTATACTTATAAGAATTTCCGATGATTAAAACGGCTATAACCAGGGCTATTGCCGCAATAATCACGCTTATATAATATTTCATTGAAGAGTTAATTTAAATTAAATGTACAAAAAAATAGGCCTGGCATAAATTTTTAAAATGATAAATTAGAAAATCAACTGGTGTGTTTCTTTTACAATACCCATTACAAATACACTTTGCTGATGTCCCATATTTTCAATCTGTCCAAGTTTATTTACATGAAAATCATAATAAGCGTTCATGTCTTCGGCTACCACCTTTAACATGAAATCGAATTCACCACTTATGGTATAACATTCTATCACCTCATGTAATTCATTAATGGTTTTTATAAACTGCACTCCGGCATTCTTACTATGCTGACGAAGCGATACATAGCAAATAACCATCAAACCTTTTTTAACTTTAGTATAGTCAAGAAGGGTCGCATATTGCTTTATCACTCCTGTTTGTTCGAGCCTCTTAATTCTTTCATGTACAGGAGTAGTACTAAGGTGAATCTTCTCAGATATTTCCTTTACCGTAATTCGTGCATTTTGCTGCAATAATTTAAGTATGGCCAGGTCAGCTTTATCGAGGTTGGGAACGGGTAAAGCAGTTTCTCCTTTTAGGGCAGATTTAATCATGGCAATATAGGTTTATACCCTGCAAAATAACAAATATGTTCGTGGATGTACTAAATTTAAATATTTAAACAGAATTATATCCTATCCGATGTAAATTTGTATCCTAATTTAAAAATAACATTTATGTCAACACTTACAGAAAGTGGAATTGATTTTTCACTGAAAAACAAAGTTGCAGATATCAGCCTTGCTGAATGGGGCCGCAAAGAGATTATGCTTGCTGAAGCAGAAATGCCAGGACTTATGAGTCTTCGCGAAGAGTATGGTGCGAGCCAGCCATTAAAAGGAGCTCGCATTGCAGGTTGTCTGCACATGACAATACAAACTGCTGTTTTAATTGAAACTTTAATTGCTCTTGGTGCAGAAGTTAAATGGAGCAGCTGTAATATATTTTCAACCCAGGACCAGGCAGCTGCGGCTATTGCTGCTGAAGGAATTGGCGTTTTTGCCTGGAAAGGCCAGAACCAGGAAGAAGCTGATTGGTGCATCGAACAGACTTTGTTCTTCGGTGCTGCTGATCGCCCGTTAAATATGATCCTTGATGATGGTGGTGACCTTACCAATATTGTTTTTGACAAATACCCAGAGTTGGTTGCAAATATTAAGGGCCTGAGTGAAGAAACTACAACTGGTGTTCATCGTTTGTATGAAAGAATGGCTGCTGGTACGTTACCAATTCCTGCAATCAATGTTAATGATAGCGTTACTAAGTCAAAGTTTGATAACAAGTATGGTTGTAAAGAAAGTTTAGTGGATAGCATTCGTCGTGCTACCGACGTTATGATGGCAGGTAAAGTTGCTGTTGTTGGTGGTTATGGTGATGTTGGAAAAGGAAGTGCTGAAAGTTTACGTGGTGCCGGTGCTCGTGTTATTGTAACAGAGATCGATCCGATCTGTGCACTGCAAGCAGCGATGGACGGTTTTGAGGTCAAGAAAATGATTGATGCTGTTAAAGAAGCAGATATAATTGTTACAGCATCAGGATGCCGCGATCTTATCACTGCCGCTCACTTTAAATCAATGAAGGATAAAGCTATTGTTTGTAATATCGGTCACTTCGATATTGAAATTGACATGGCGTGGTTGAATGAAAACTACGGCAGGACAAAAAATACTATAAAGCCACAGGTTGATCTTTATACAATTGAAGGAAAGGATGTGCTTGTTCTTGCTGAAGGCCGCCTGGTTAACCTGGGTTGTGCAACTGGCCACCCGAGCTTTGTAATGAGTAATTCATTTACTAACCAAACACTTGCCCAGCTTGAACTTTGGGTAAACACTGATAAATATGAAAACAAAGTATACGTTTTACCTAAGCATTTGGATGAGAAGGTAGCTCGTTTACACCTTTCGAAAATTGGCGTTGTATTAGAAGAGCTTACCACTGCGCAGTCTGAGTATTTAGGCGTTGCGAAAGAAGGACCCTTTAAGTCTGAAATGTACAGGTATTAATTTCCTATGATGTTCAATGTTATATTCAAAACCCGCTCTTTCAAGGCGGGTTTTTTCATAGTAATAATCCGTTCATGGTCAGGCTGCAATTACATCAAGGCGCATCATGGTTAAAAATATAAATTTCTTTAAATTAATGAGCAAACACGTAAATCTCGAGGGCTTTTCATGGCATCATTGTTGGGTAACTTCAACGATAAAAAACTGTGATTCTCACTAAATAAAGACAGCATGCTAATTGAAATTAATACAGATAAAAACATTGAGAGCAGCGAAGGACTAATAGTTCATTTCACCGATACAATTAATCATTCTTTGAGTCGATTTGATGAGCTGATTACACGAATTGAAGTTCACCTTAGTGATGAAAATGGGAGTAAAGAAGGGGGTGATGATAAACGTTGCCTGTTAGAGGCAAGACTAAAAGGCCTCGCTCCCATTGCCGTTACAAATCATGCGGCAACTGTGCACCAGGCGGTAAAAGGCGCGGCTGACAAACTGCATCATGCGTTGGAAAAAGTGATTGGTCAGAAAGCCCATCACTAAAGTATAATAAAAATAAATAAGCCGGGAGAATACGCTGTATAACTGTGCTCCCGGCCTTTTTATTCCAATATTGAAGTAAAAAAACTTTTGCATGCTTTAATTTGTTTAAAGGCGAAACAATCGGGCTGAAATGAAAATATTATTAACCGGCGCAACAGGCTATATAGCTCAACGCCTGCTTCCAGAGTTACTAAAAGATCATCACCACGTAACTTGTTGCGTACGGGATGAAAATCGTTTCGATCTGAGCCGGTTTGAAGACCCGGACATTTCTGTAGTACAGGTAAATTTTTTGCAGGAAGAGACGATGATTAATATTCCTGATGATATTGATATCGCTTACTACCTAATCCATTCCATGAGTACAAGGAGTGGTGATTTCGAAAAAATGGAAGCCATATCTGCTGAAAATTTCGTCAGACGAATCAACCAGACAAAGGTCAGGCAGGTAATTTATCTTACCGGTATTACCAATGAGCAACATTTATCAAAACACTTAGCCTCGCGAAAAAAGGTCGAAGACATCCTCGCAAAGGGGAACTATGCGTTAACGGCACTCAGGGCAGGTATTATCGTTGGTTCCGGCAGCGCCTCCTTTGAGATCATCCGCGACCTTGTTGAGAAACTTCCGGTGATGATCGCCCCGAGATGGCTGAATACAAAAACCCAACCTATTGCCATAAGAGATGTAGTGAAATACCTGAAAGACGTCATCGACTTGCCCGAAGCGTGTAATAAAAGTTTTGATATAAGCAGTGGAGAAATTTTTACCTACAAGGAAATGCTCCAGCGTTTTGCGCGGATTCGGGGATTGAAGCGCAAAATCATTGTTCTACCTCTCCTTACTCCACGTGTTTCCTCGTACTGGCTATATTTTGTAACCAGCACCAGCTTTGCCCTTGCAAAGAATCTCGTAGACAGCATGAAGGTAGAAGTCATAGGCCGTCCCAACAATCTTGCTGCATTGTTGCACATAATTCCAACCCTTTACGACCAGGCTATCGAACTTGCATTTGTGAAAATTGAGAATGACCAGGTATTGAGCAGTTGGAAAGATGCTCTTACCAGCAAGGTGTTTTACAAAGGTATGACGGCTCATCTGAATGTGCCAATAGAAGGTTGCTTTAAAGACTTCCGGAAAAAAAGGGTAAATAATCTGCAGGCGAGTTTGGATAAAATCTGGCGGATTGGCGGTACCACCGGTTGGTACTATGGAAAATGGTTGTGGAATGCCAGAGGTTTTATGGATAAGATCGTCGGCGGAGTCGGACTCAGGCGGGGTCGAAGAAGCCCCTCACAATTGTATGCTGGGGAGACACTCGATTTCTGGCGAGTATTAGTGGCGAGTAAACCGGATAAAAGACTGCTGCTGTATGCCGAAATGAAGCTGCCTGGAGAGGCATGGCTCGAGTTCTGCATCAATGACAAAGATGAATTGGAGCAAACAGCAACATTTCGCCCGCTGGGGTTGAAAGGACGATTGTACTGGTACGCTGTATACCCGTTTCATGGATTTATTTTCGATGGGATGCTTAAAGAGTTATGCGCTTAAGACACTAGTTTATGACTGAAAAACATTTCATGCTGCCGGAGTTAAAAACCCTCTTCCGAAATGAGTTTTGATACTTAATTTTGATGAAACAATAACCTCTCAACAAATCTTATTTAAAAAATGTCCCTTTTATTTCAACCACTTACAATCCGAAACATTACTTTAAAAAATCGCATAACGGTTTCGCCTATGTGCCAGTATTCCTGTATTGATGGTTTCGCAACCGACTGGCATCTTGTTCATCTGGGGAGCCGTGCCGTCGGTGGTGCAGGTCTTATAATACAGGAGGCTTCAGCTGTTTCTCCTGAAGGGAGAATATCGCCCGGAGATCTGGGCATCTGGAAAGACGAACATATTTTGCCCCTGAAAAGAATAAACGAATTTATTGTCTCCCAGGGAAGTGTTCCCGGCATCCAGCTGGCACATGCAGGTCGTAAAGCTAGTCACGATGTCCCCTGGAATGGCGGGAAATTTTTACCGGAAGATAAAGGCGGCTGGCAAACACTTGCTCCGAGCGCGATACCGTTTAATGAGGGCGACACGGTACCAACAGAGATGACTGTGGCAGATATACGGCAATGCACAACCGATTTCATAACTGCAGCTCAAAGAGCGATGGAGGCGGGTTACCAGGTGATAGAGATCCATGGTGCCCACGGCTACCTTTTTAACGAATTTCTCTCTCCTATCAGCAATAAAAGGTCTGACGACTATGGTGGAAGTTTCGCGAACAGGTGCAAATTTCTTTTGGAAGTGGTTCATGCTACCCGCAAAGTGATTGGCTATAATATTCCTTTGTTTGTAAGAATATCGGCTACTGACTGGGTGGAGGGTGGCTGGAATGAGGATGACTCCGTTCAACTCGCCAAGTTGCTAAAAGGTGCCTCTGTTGACTTAATTGACTGTTCAACTGGCGGCAACTCCCGCCAGCAAAAAATTCCGCTGGCACCCCTATACCAGGTTCCCTATGCTGAAAAGCTGAGAAAAGAAGCAGAGATTTTAACGGGCGCCGTTGGTATGATTACTACTGCACTTGAAGCAGAGGCGATTCTGCATAACGGCCAGGCGGACCTGGTGATATTTGCCCGACAATTACTTCGCGATCCTTATTTTGCTTTTCACGCGGCTAAAGAACTAGGTGCCGAAATAAAGTGGCCCGTACAATACGAACGAGCTAAATAGTTATAGTGAAATATAATTTTGCAGGTAGGACGCGTTTTCGAGAGCGGCTCTTGTTGCAGTATTGTTGAAGAGAAAGTAAATTTTCTTAACCTGGCCGTTACGCAAAAAAGTTTCGGCAATGGTTCGTAGAAAGTCAGTCGTATAAATAGAGTAATATAATTTGGGGACGCCATGAAAGCGGTAATATGTAATTGGTGAATTCACCACAGGTTTGTCGGAAAGCCCGGGGTAACTTACGCTGCAGAAACAGATACCGCTTAACCCTAACAACCTTTCTACGTTTGGCTGCCACCAAGTGGCATTTCGAAATTCTACCACATTTTCAAAAGTGGGATCGAGGTTCTCGATGATGCTTGCTAATCGCTCCGATGTAAATTCAAAGGATCCGGGAAATTGGAAAAGGACGGCACCCAGTTTTTCCTGTAGGCCTTCCCGGATAATTGAGTAAAACTTTTTTAATTCATCCTGTATGCCGACCATCTTATTAAGATGAGTAATTGACTGTGGAATTTTTACAACGCAGCAAAAATCCTGAGGGGTCCTTTTGTAGATATTTTTAAAGAAAATTGGGCCAGGTGTTCGATAGAAACTCACATTTAGTTCGAGAGTATCAAAATTCTCAGCGTAATATTCAAGCCATTCAGGCCTCGGTAAATCATGAGGGTAAAATAATCCTGACCAGTCATTATATGCAAATCCTGAACAACCAATCCTGACTTCCATTTATTCATTTTAACAACGGCTACAAAAATGAAACCAACTGGCGCAGCTTTTGCAAAATCAAAAGTAAAGCTATGCCGGAAGGCCCATCAATTATAATACTCAAAGAAAGAATGCAAGAATTCCAGGGGAAAAAGGTTCTGACAGCGGATGGGTATGCGAAGGTAGATTTCAGTCGTTTTAAAAACCAAACCATTCGTGAATTCAAAACCTGGGGCAAACACTTCCTTATTTGTTTCCCAAAGTTCACGGTACGTTTACACCTAATGTTATTCGGGTCATATACTGTTAATGAGGACAAGAAATACAACCCGAAGTTCAGCCTGCACCTAAAGAACGATACTCTTAACTTTTACCTTTGCCAGGTTAAAATCATTGAAGAGGATCTTGATAAGATCTACGATTGGCGTTCAGATATTATGAGTGCAAGCTGGAGCATAGCACTGGCGAAAAAGAAATTAAAAGAAATACCTGGTGAGTTTATTTGTGATGCCCTGGGAGACCAGGAGATTTTTTCCGGGAGTGGTAATATTATCAAAAACGAAGTGTTACATCGATCGAAGGTACATCCCGAATCAATTGTAGGCAAGATACCTGCCGCTGCTCTTAGTCTTGTATTGAAAGAAGTAAGAAAATACTCCCGCGATTTTTTAAAATGGCGAAAGCTGAATGTACTAAGCCGGCATTGGGAAGCCTATGATCAAAAAGAATGTTTTCGTTGCGCATTACCGATTATTAAAAAACTTACGGGCAAAAATAAACGCCAGAGTTATTTCTGCTCCAATTGCCAGGAGAAATACAAGTAGTTTATGAGCGACTCCGTCTTTATTTCGTAGTAAAAACTGGCACGCTTTTTCATCCCTAAATAGTAATAAAAGAAAAGTATATGAAAAAAGATGAAAAGACACCAGGTGATGTAAAAACAGACCTTAAGCACGATACGATGGATTTTTCAGCCGCAACGGATGGCGATGACATCCTTGATACTGACGACGAATCGTACGAAGAGGAAGGCATTTCTGCTGATGAACTTGAAACCCTTGAAGGAGTTCCGGAGGATGAGGAAGTTGCGGCCTTAAGTACCGTTCAAATGGATCTCCAGACAGATGAGGACATACTTCCTGAAGAAGACTGGGTAGATGATATAGAGCAGGATGATCCCGAAGATGAAACTATGGATACCTACGTAAGGAACTAATCTTATTTAAAAAATACTACATGCAAAATTTAGAACCGGTGCCCGACAGGGATACACCATTACATGGCCAACCTCAGGAAATTTCTGATGCCGATATAACTGCTGAAGAGCGGGCATTACTGGATTCTTCATTCGAAGATCAGGAAGAGCATAACTTGCACGATGCAGAACTCGATGATGTGGATGAGGATGGTGACCTTCTTAATGAAGGCTCTTCGGCGAGCTCAAAGACAGGAGACGACCTCGACGTTCCTGGTTCGGAAGATGACGATGAAAATGAAAATATTGGCGAAGAAGATGAAGAAAACAATTCCTATAGCGAAAGTGATACCCAATAACAGAGACAAAGTAGGACGGGGTTTGTTCCGCACGATCAATCCTCTTTTTCATCGCGGATATTTTGCTTCGGCTCAGGAAGTTTGCCCCTTTTGTATATGATTAGTCCATTCAGGAAATTCCGCAAAACCTGGTCACCGGCCTCCACGTAACCGGCATGATCAGGATTACGAAACAGATCTCCGAGCGCCCCCCTGGTAATCTCAAAATCAACAAGCTTCAGTATCTCAATAATATCGTCATTCCTCAAGGATAAAGCCACGCGGAGCTTTTTTAGTATATCATTGTTATCCATACGCAAGATTTAAAGTTTAAAAGTACTTTAAATACCCACAGGTAATGGCACTTTACCTTATCTTTTATCATTTCACTAATACATTAAAAAAAATGTCCGAATTTGCATGAAACAAGACTAATGCTATTCAGGGATGCGCATGTACACGATCTGCCCCAGATTGTTTCTATTTATAATTCTATTATTGAAGGACGAATGGTTACCGCAGATATGGAAGCCCTGTCCGTACATGAGCGGATGAACTGGTTCAATTCACATTCCCCTGCCCGCCGTCCATTATGGATGATAGAAGGTGAAAATGGCCAAACCTTGGGCTGGGTCAGCCTGCAGGATTTTTATGGTAGGCCTGCGTACAACGGAACTGCGGAAATTAGTATTTATTTACATCCGGATTACCGGGGGCAGGGCTGGGGCAGTAAAATACTTGCAGCCAGTATCCTGCGATGCACATCTCTTCAAATCCATTGCCTCCTCGGATTCATTTTTGCGCATAACCTGCCCAGTCTACAGTTGTTTGCTAATGCAGGCTTTGAAGAGTGGGGTAATCTTCTTGATATTGCCGTTATGGACGGTTCACCATACAGCCTCAAAATTCTCGGTAAAAAAATTTAGTAACAATATTTTCATGACCACTCAAAAAAGAATGCCCCGCCCGGAGTTCATTATTCTTCTTTCCATTATCGCAGTTAAAATGATTGCGCACTATTTTATCATTCACCCTGTTTATGACTTGCAGCGGGATGAATACCTTCATCTGGACCAAGCCAATCATCTGGCTTGGGGTTACGAATCAGTTCCTCCTTTTACCTCCTGGATTTCTTACATTATAAAATTCCTGGGCAACGGTATATTCTGGGTCAAATTTTTTCCTGCACTGTTTGGGGCTGCAACGATTCTAATATCCTGGAAACTGGTAGAGCTTTTAAACGGTCATCTCTTTGCTAAAGTTATTACTGGTATAGGCTTGCTTTTCTCGGTGCTTTTTAGAATTAATATTTTATACCAGCCAAATTCTTTCGACATACTGAGCTGGACACTTGTATATTATTTCCTGATTCGTTCCATTCAGTCTGGCAAGGATAAGTGGCTCTATTGGATGACTCTTTTTTCGGCGCTAGGATTCCTCAATAAATACAGCATTCTGTTCCTTTTCATAGCACTTCTGATAGGATTAATTGCAACTAAACAACGAACAGTTTTCAAAAAGCCATCTTTATACGTTGCTCTGTGTTTAGGATTACTGATGGTAATGCCTAACCTGTTTTGGCAATACGAGCATGGCTTTCCGGTAGTTCATCATATGAAAGAACTGGCGGACACACAACTGATTCATGTGAAAAGAGCTAACTTTATAAAAGATCAATTATTATTTTTCTTCCAGGTCTTCTTTTTACTTATTTCTGCAATTGCAGGATTTATTTTCTACGAACCGCTTAAAAAGTATCGCTTTGTATTGGTCAGTTATCTGTGTTGCATTCTTATGTTTTTATACTTCCGCGCAAAATCTTATTACGCGTTAGGACTATATCCTGTGCTCATTCCATTTGGAGCTGTGTACCTCGAATATTTAACGCAGAATGGTTGGCGCAGATATTTAAGACCACTTTCCTTCATCATCGTAATAATTTTTTTCTATCCTTTTTTTATCAGGCTTCCGATCGTACCTCCCCAAACCCTGGTATCAACAGCACCCTTTCGTGGTACCGGGCCCCATATATGGGAAGATGGCAAGGACCACGAATTTCCGCAAGACTACGCGGATATGCTGGGCTGGCAGGAACTTGCGCGAAAAACAGATTCTATCCTGAAAACATTACCTGCGAATGAGCACACCCTGATTCGTACAGACAATTACGGCCAGGCTGGTGCGATTAATTTTTACAAACATTTGTCAGCTGTAAGTTATAACGCCGATTATATAAATTGGATAAACCTGGATCAGTCAATAAAAAATATGATCATCGTTATAAACGCTAATGACACCAACCGCAAAGGCGAACGCCCCTATTTTGAAAAAGTTTATGCAGCTGACAGTATTACTAACCCCTTTGCACGCGAATACGGCGCGCGGATATATGTACTGTACCATGCTACAACTTCTATCAACAAAATTATAAAGGCTGATATAGTTGAAGAAAAAAACGATCAGCGATTTTAGAAAACATGGCAGGTAAAAACTTTAAAATATGATGATGCTGGATTTTAAAAGTTTCCCGCAGCTACAAACACAACGACTCACTTTACGCCAGGTCAACCTCGAAGATACCCCTGAGGTTTTCCGGTTACGGAGTGACCCCGAGACAATGAAGTATATCGGCAGGCCATTGCAACAGTCACTAGAGGATGCGGGCAAATTTATTAAGGAATTACTGCGGATGCAGGAGAATAATGAAATCTTGTTTTGGGCCATAGGATTAATGGAATCACCTGCTACCATGATAGGAAACATCTGTTTGTGGCGCTTTCAAAAAGAACATTACCGGGCGGAGGTAGGTTACATGTTAAACCCTTTGTTTGGTGGTAAAGGCTATATGAAAGAAGCAATTAATGCAGTAGTAAAATATGGTTTTAAAGGACTGAAACTGCATAGCCTGGAAGCAATGATTAACCCGTTCAATGTTGCTTCTGCAAGAGTGCTGGATGGTACCGGCTTTAAACTGGAGGGACATTTGAAGGAAAACTATTTTTATGATGGCAAATTTTCTGATACCCTTATCTATTCCTTAATCAACAAGTTTGATGAAAAAGCGCCTTCAAAATAATGGCGTCGTTTACCCGTTTCTGTTCTCACGAAGCAATCACTTAACGATATGTACAAAGGCTCCGTAGGAGCCTCTTAAATGCTGTGCCTAATACACTTTTACCAATCTAACCGCTTTAGTTTTTTTCCATAAAAGAACGAGGCACATCAACCTCTACCAGGAGGCTGCTAAGAAGCCGTGAGAAATCTGAAGGAATCTGTACTATCATTTGAATTTAGAATTCAGTCTTTCAAGACTATGGAAAAACATCTCTTCGAGATCGCCGTTAGGTGTCTCATCAGGAAACAATTTAATCTGCTAACTTTTTTTAATAAAATACTATTTTTTATTTGCTTTTGTGAAAATCTTTGTTTCTATTTGTCTATTATCTATTCCTACCAAACCAGCCTTACGCTAAGATATACACCCTTTTTCTTTCCACTTTTTGAATTTTGTGATCCAATCATCGTTTTTGAAAAAATACTGGCTATTTCCTTCTAATTCATCTAGAGCACTTGTTTAGTATATCAAGACTAAACCATTCAATCTCGGTTTTGATTAAATGCAAATCAACCTTTGTATCGATTTATAAAATATTTCGGAACAAAGTGGTAATTGCAATCATTTAGCTGTAGATAAACTTTTTATTATATCCTCTCCCATCTACGAGAAATTGTCATATTTTTTTTCATTTGAAAACTTTAAACATGAAATCTATTTTCACCTACAGCCAGTTTTCTTCACTTCTTAGTGTTATGAAAAACTGCTCTTATTTTTTTCTTCTCATATTATTCTCAATTGGTTTTTCAGAAACATCTGCACAGGTAACTCCCGGCGTGGCTCCCGTAACTGTGCCTACGGGCGGTTTCCATATTGAAGGGAACCTGCTGGCAAATACGCCAAATGTTGGTATAGGCGACTGGCTGCCAGGTGCAGGTGGTGCAGGTGGTAATGTTTTAGATGCCGCAGGTGTGCCGCTTAACGCTTCTACAACGTTTCATTTAACTGATCTTTACAACCAATCCGAAAATAATTTTTCCGGCGGTAAAAAGTTTAATGACAACCCAAATATCTGGACTTGGACAAATAATAATGCGCTTGGAAAATGTGATATAAACAATGGTTTATTTCATTTTACAACCGCGCCATATACAGATCCGGTTACGGGGAAATCTTCAATTCATACCTGGTTGATTGTAGCAGCAGACCGTCTAAGCAATAGTGGCAACGCCTACATAGATTTTGAATTGCTGCAAAACACAATGACAGATAATGACAATGGCACTTTTTCATCTGCGGGCCCAAATAATGGGCGAACCAAAGGAGACATTCTTTTAACGCTGGCGCTAACCAACGGGGGAGGCGCTGCATCATTTTTTGTAAATAAATGGGATCTTACAGGAGGCATTTATGATTATATTGACAAAACATCCTCTACTCCGGCAGGAGCTGTTTATGCCTCTACTAATGCGGGCACCGTTCCTGTGTCTTTTAGTGCATTTGGACTGAATCAGTATTCTTCTAACTTATTTGTAGAAGCTGCCATAGACCTTACAGCCTTGCTCGGGGCAATTGATCCCTGTTCAAGCCTGGGAGTAAAAACATTATTCATCAAGACAAAAACCTCCCAATCTCCTACAGCCACCATCGTTGACTTTATACGGGCAAAGCAGGTAACCCTGCAAATAGGGTTGGCAAATGCCGGCCGGGATCAATCACAATGTGCAAGTGCTTTTTCGGTTACGGGAGCAGCAACCCCCAGCCCAGGCGATGCTATTAGCAGCACATCATGGAGCGTTGTTTCTGGTTCGGCAACCATTGCCTCTCCTTCATCGCTTACAAGTGATGTAACTGTTTTAGGTTCTCCAGCCACCTTACGTTTTACGGTAAACACTACTCGTGGATGTTCAGTTTCTGATAGTGTGGTACTAACGGTTTCATCTCCACCAATAGCTAATGCAGGAACAGGCTTTACCAAGACTTGTGTTAGCAATACGACCGGAGGTACAATAGGCGAAACTGCTGTCTCAGGATTTACTTATTCATGGGTATCATCTCCAACCGGATTTACATCAACGGCTTCAAATCCAACAGTGGACCCAACAGTTACCACTACTTATACCGTAACCAAAACAAACACTTCAACCGGCTGTTTCGGCACAGCCAGTGTAACGGTTACTGTAGACAATGCAACAGTAACAGCAAACGCGGGAACAGGCTTTACCAAGACTTGTGTTAGCAATACGACCGGAGGTACAATAGGCGAAACGCCTGTCTCAGGATTTACCTATTCATGGTTGCCAGCCACAGGTTTAAGTGATCCTGCAATTTCTAACCCTACAGCTAACCCTACCGCCACGACTACTTATACCGTAACCAAAACAAACACTTCAACCGGTTGTTTCGGCACAGCCAGTGTAACGGTCACCGTAAACACTGATCTACCGCAAACTCCAACGATTTGCGTAATTCAACCATCTCTGTGC
>JANXYS010000302.1 GCA_025355935.1 Chitinophagales bacterium
TTTAGAAGCGCTTCAAAGATTTAAAACAGCTTTTTTCCACCCGTCCGTAAAGGAGTTTTTGGGATGAGTTTCTAACAGGCCTAGCTGTTTCTAGGAAAATTTTAAGAGGTTGAAATGGAAATGTATCAACAGCGCGTGGTAGACGAAAAGATCGAACTTGATGTAAAGCGCAAGGCGTTAAAAGTTTTCATCGAAACAGCTAGGCCTGTTAGAAACTCATCCCAAAAACTCCTTTACGGACGGGTGGAAAAAAGCTGTTTTAAATCTTTGAAGCGCTTCTAAATCTTCCGGTAAGCTCCTTTACTTTGTTCATGCAGATACTAAGCCCCCGGCTAGCTATGCCGAAGATATTATTAACGCCACTCAGGAAGGTTTTGAGCTTGGCAGGTACCAAACGAAGTTTGACAGTAAAAGTATACTGCTTAAGCTCAATGCATGGTTTACTCAATTCGACCTCTTTATGTGTTACGGCGGCGATCAGACCCTTTTTATTACAAGGCCGCTTTTTGATAAACTCGCAGGTTTTAGACCTGATATGCTGATCATGGAAGAGTATGAACTGGTTTCCAGAGCACGAAACCACGCGAAATACAAGATAATGAGAGGTAAGGTGTTTATCTCGGCGCGCAAATATGAAAAGAATAGCTGGTTTGAAGTGCAACAAGCCAACTACACAATGATAAAAATGTACAAAAAGCATCTGCCCCAGGCAACGCTGAAGGCGTATTATAAAAACCGTCTAAAATATTAAAAGTTTAATCTTTTACTTTTTGGAACTCGTACATCTGGGTGAATAATATTTATGGAAACATTTATCACGGGGATTCAGCAAGTTGGTATTGGGGTTAGTAATGCCGAAACGGCCAAATACCTGTACCGCGATCTTTTTGGAATGGATATCCTATTATTTGAAGACACTGCTTCTGCAACACTTATGACGCGCTATACAGGCAATGAAGTTCACCGTCGAAAAGCAATATTATCAATGAATCTTAATGGTGGTGGCGGCCTGGAACTATGGCAATTTCTCAGCCGCAAGCCCAGTTATTGTGCTATAGCTCCTGAGCCGGGCGATTTGGGTATTTTCGCTGTAAAAATTAAGACCGCCGATCTCGCCAGCGCCCACGGAAGCTTTCTTCAAAACGACACGGTTAAGACCTCACCCGTCTTACTCACGCCTGATTCAAAGGAACATTTTTGGGTGGAAGATTCACTCGGTAATTTGTTTGATGTAATAAGTTCCAACTGTTGGTTTAATAACAAATCTATCACTTGCGGGGGGGTCACCGGCGTGATAATTGGGGTGTCGGACATGGAGAAATCATTAAAATTTTATAAAGAGATACTTGGAATTGATGAAATAATGTATGATCATACTGGTATAATTCAAGATGGACCAGCCTTCCAGGAAAAAAGCAAAACGTTCAGGCGTGTTTTGCTTCGGAAAAATAAATCAATTGCCGGTGCATTTGGGCACTTACTCGGAAGTGTAGAAATTGAACTGGTGGAACGCCGGGATAAAGCGACACGGAAAATATTCGGTGATCGCTTTTGGGGTGATTGCGGGTTTATACATCTATGCTTTGACGTTACCCACATGGATAAACTTAAAGACCGCGCATCTAAAGGAGGTTATTCTTTTACAGTTGACAGCGCCGGTTCGTTTGAGATGGGAGAGGCTGCCGGCCGTTTCTGTTATGTTGAAGATCCGGACGGTACCTTAATTGAACTGGTTGAAACACATAAAATTCCCGTAATAAAAAAACTTGGATTGTACGTTAACCTTAAGAAACGAAAATCCGAAAAGGCCCTTCCGCGATGGATGCTAAATCTGCTCGCCCTAAATAAAATCAGGTAATTTCTATCTTGCCGGCAGATCATCTAAAGTTTCAAACATCATTTAGTAAGCGATGAACAGAGAGAATCGAGGGTCCGTAAAATCATCATGGGCCTCAACATAACGTCTTCGTTTACACTGAGTCTTGCAAAAGCTTTTTTCAATTCGTAAACCGTCCAACGGGCGGATTCGATAGCCAATGTTTTAACGACATAATGACTCATAAAGAAGGATGAAAAAATATATAATATCAACATGTAGAAACGATGTGCTTATAACGGCTTGCTGCTGAATTAAACTGTTTTTAGTAGATCGGCAGCAGGTCACGACTGATGTATATTTACACTATCGAATAGAAAATTTGGTCTTTATCCAGTCTGCCTCAGTGTCCACATCCGTCAGGGTAATCAATGCGCTGTATGAAATATTTTCTCTCTGAAGATCCTCTACGGTTTGATTAAATACCGTTTCTGTACTCCACTCTTTGTTTTCAAAAATTAAGGCTACTAATTTTGTCATACCCAATAAATAATAACCTCCATCGGCGGCAGGACCTAATACAATATCCTTCTGTTTTAGTACTTCAAATGCCTCTTCAATAATAGCCGTTGATAATTCCAGGCAATCACTCCCAATAATAATTGCCTGTTGGTAACCTTTCTCAAATACTATTGAAAATGCTTCCTTCATTTTCCTCCCAAGATCATAATCCCCCTGTAATTCTTTACTAAAACGCGCACCAACCCAACAATCATCTACCCGTACTTCGTCGGCGTAAAAAATAAATTTATCTGCATCCGCAGCAGCAGCGATGGTATGTGTATGTGTTAATAATTCCAGGTAGATCGACAACGCTCGTTCCTCACCAATGGTAGCGGCAAGCCTTGTCTTTACTTTTCCCTTTTCAGGGTTTCTGACAAATATGATGAGTGCCTTTTTCATTGTGATGTTATTTATGGAGGTTGTCTGACCATAACCAATATTACAGTAATTATGTAAACTTATCATGATTAATGGAAGTGTCCTAATAATCTCGCCTAGCAAGAATTATAACAATTCGCCACTTCAAGAGGACCTTACTATTGCAAAAACAAATACGCGTGGAAGTTCGATGGCACTAGCAACAACCGCCTCCATCATAAGCATAAGTTGAACCAGAAATATAGATGTCATCTCTGCCAAGTTCAGCAAGATTATGAGCAGTTTTATCACACACTGCCATTGGCTGGTTATATAGTAAGACATGGCCTTTATCATCATCAAAGCTTTCCTGGTCACCAAAATAAATAGCGGTCTTTCCTGTGAATACACAAGGGCCATCAGCAGGCATATCGTCTTTAATAGCACAGATTTCTATACTTTCAATGACGAGCAATTCTTTTGTATTATAGTGTGTGGGATCTAAAATTCTGTATGGACGTTTAGCCCTAATTTCAACAGTGCCAAAGCCAATGTCAGTAATCATCCTGATATAATCCCATAACGGTAACGAACCACTTAGACAAAGCGCACGTAATTGTTCATCTTCACGAAGGTCTTCATTGATATCCTGCTCACAAATAGGGTCACTCATAACGAGCCTTCCATGTGGTTTTAAAACCCTGTACATTTCTTTAAGAGCCTGTTTTAAGTCATCATGTTTAAAAATGTTAAAGAGGCAGTTTTGCGCCGCTACATCAATACTATTATCTTCAATAGGCAGTTGTAATGCATCTCCTTTTCGAAGGTCAACAAACTCACTTTTGAACCAGGGATTCAACTCCTCTGCTGTGGTAAAATTATCGCGGCTAGCCTGCAGCATTTCATCGACTACATCAACACCTATAACTCCATTTTTTTGCCTGCTGTGATAAGCAAATTGCAAAAGTTCCATCCCACCTCCAACACCCACATACAAAATCTTTGGGTTATTCACGAGGTCTCTTGAATGAACGGTACTGCCACAACCGTAATTCATTTGCTGCATCCTCAATGGTATCTCGAGGCCGGGTAACTGCCACATTGGTGTTGTAGTGCAACATAGACCCACTTGCGGGTTTTCTGCTGCTTCCCTATAAACGTTCTTTGTTGTTTCAAGATAGTTTGTGCTCATGTAGATTTAGTTTATAAAAATGAGTTCGATGAATTGTTTTAGGTTGTTATAGTGCCGCCGCAGCTGCTGCCCGAACCCGCTGTACAGCCATAACAATGCTGGTTTACCACGATTGTTCTGTTATTTAGCTCCCGGATATTAAATCCCGCGATGTGCTGATGGCTAGTGTCGGTTTTCAGTTCCAGCATTTGGTTAAAATCACAATCGTACATCCAGCCGTCCCATCCTACTGAAATGGTCGTACGGCACATAACATTTGCGGCAGCAACCGGGTTAAATCCGTTAACCAGTTTTTCCATATACTTTTCGTAATTACCTGTTTTTAAAAGATAATCGAGGTAACGACTGATGGGCAGATTAGTGATGGCGTATAGATTATTAAAGACAATATCAAAATCTTTTTTAAGCGATTCTTTAAACTCTAGTTCAAGGCTCGACTGTGAAGGCGGTAAAAATG
>JANXYS010000379.1 GCA_025355935.1 Chitinophagales bacterium
TTCTTTATTAATAGAAACAAAACTAAAGACGGAGATCGTAAAGCCAAAGGTTTGGACGGACATTATAAAGGGAACCAGGTTATTATTTACAGATAAGGCTATTCGTTTCGCACTTTTAGTTGAATTGGTATCTGCAATGGCTGGCGCGCAAATATTAGTAAATACAGTTGGTTATATTAAAGGCCAATTATATTTAACGGATAAACATTATGGCTATGTAATGGCCGCTTTTGGTATTGGCGCAGCAATTGCCGCTTTCGCGTCTGGGAACCTTGATAAATCAAAAAACAGGATTGCCTCATTACTGCTTGGTGGGGGCCTGGTTTGTGTTTCCATTGCCTTTGGCAATTATGTGGTTTTTGTTCCGCTGCTTATTTTATGGTTAATTGCTGGTTTTGGGCAAACCCTCGCGGAGATGCCATCTCAAATTTTAATTGCTGAAAATATACCAAAAGAAGAACACGGTAAGGTTTACGGCGCACACTTTGCGTGGTCACATCTGTGGTGGGCATTCGCATATCCAATTGCAGGCTTCACAGGAACACATTTTAAAAGCAAGGAGTTTTTAATTGGTGCCGGCATATCACTGGCTCTATTTATTATTATAACAATATTATTTTTTCCTAAAAGGGCCAGCAGCGTTGATTGATAAACCTTTTACTAATCTTTACATTTGATGTATGAATGACGTGCACTTCAATAATTAATGATGGATATAAAAAACTTAAAACTACTTTTCCCCGACCTTGAGGAAGGTTTATACCATGAGATTCTAAGTCATGGAACTATAAAAGAAGTAAAGGCGGGAGAAACACTTTTGAAAGTAGGGCAGACCATACGTTCTGCTATGCTTATAATTGATGGTTTGGTAAAATTATACAGGGAAGATGACGAAGGGAAAGAGTTTTTTATTTACCATCTCGATGCCGGGCAGGCTTGTTCTCTCTCCATGGTTTGTGCAGCGAAACATGAAACAAGCGAGGTGTTAGCAAAGGCGCTTACAGATGCCACCATTTTAGCTATTCCGCTGGAATATATGGACCAGTGGATGAGTAAATACAAAAGCTGGTACCAGTTCGTTATCACTTCTTATCGCAACCGGTTTGAAGAGTTGCTGAAAACAATTGATGCGATTGCCTTCACTGGCATGGATGAAAGACTAGAATTCTATCTGCGAAAACAAGTGGAAAAATTAGGTCACAATCTTAAAATAACTCACCAGGAAATTGCAAACGACCTTAATTCATCCCGGGAAGTCGTCAGCCGTTTGTTAAAAAAAATGGAGACAAGAGGTCGGCTGAAAATTCATCGAAGTTCTATAGAGTGGATGATATAAGTGATATACCTGTGTGACTTATATCACAGTAATCCTTAATGTAGAGCGCCATCTTGCAACTATGGAAATAGCGGGCTACATAGCATCATTATTTATTGGTATTTCATTAGGGTTAATTGGTGGCGGCGGTTCAATACTTACGGTGCCTGTACTCGTTTATCTTTTTGCAATTTCGCCAACAATTGCTATTAGTTACTCACTGTTTATCGTAGGCGTAACAAGCCTTGCAGGGGCTATTAGTTATTACAGGAAAGGCTTGGTTAACTTCAAAACCGTTTTACTCTTCGGCTCATCTTCTATCACTACTGTTTTCATTGCACGAAAGTTTATCATTCCACTTTTACCTGATGTTTTTTTCAGAATAGGATCCATTGAAGTCACTCATTCATTCTTTGTGATGATACTATTTGCCTTACTTATGGTTGCAGCATCCATATCCATGATTACAGACAGGAAGATTGCAGAGGAAAGGAAATCTAAGCAAATGCCCTGGATGCTGGTAATATACGGAGTACTTATTGGCGTAGTAACAGGTTTTTTAGGTGCAGGGGGCGGCTTTTTACTGATACCTGCATTAGTAATACTTATGAAGTTGCCTATGAAGGAGGCTATTGGAACATCTCTTCTGATTATTGCGCTTAATTCCCTGATCGGTTTTTTAGGAGACATTGGTCTCCAGACTGTTGATTGGAAATTTGTAATTATAGTTTCTGCCATCGCGATTGCAGGCATTTTTATTGGTACTTATTTTAATCAAAAAGTAAATGGCGCCAAGCTCAAAAAAGGGTTTGGATGGTTTGTCCTGGTGATTGGTATTTTCATAATTATTCACGAAACCCTGTTAAAATAATTCCTTGCTAAATAGCTTATTGATTGAAAAAAAGTCTTTTTTTGATATTCTTACTTTGGAATAGTAACCTCTTTTCACAAACCCGAAATGAATTTTGGTCAAAAGTTAACCTAACCAAAAAAGTCAGTAAAAATTTGGCTATAGGTATGGATGTTCAGCATCGCAGACAAGCTAATTTTTATGAACATGATAAAAATATTTTTCATTTCGGCTTAACAAACAGTATTCGGATATGGACATATTACACGCTGAAACAGAACTGGTCAATTGTCGCTTCACCGATCGCTTATTTTGAAAATAAAAGTATTATTAATGCTCCTGGTGTAAGGCCTATTTCAAAAGAATTAAGGAGTATGATTGGCATAGGAAAAAATTTATTTTTTCAAAAGTTGGTAAACCAAAGCAGGTTGATTTATGAAATGGATTTACTAAACTTTAATTACCCGGAAACGCTCATAAAGCATCGCTATCGTTTATTAAACAATTTTATTTTACCAATTAAGGCGATTGATTTAACTCATTCTTTAAATTATACATTCTATAATGAGATATTTTTTAAAACGCAGAACGGTATGAGTTCATTTGATCAGAATCATCTTTATAGTGGTATACAATTTAAATGGATACAGTCAAATTTCAATGTAGGCTATCAATATACTTATCAGAAGCTCATTAAAGATTATATTAACAAGAATCAAATTTTACTTTCCTTGAACTTTACGTGGTAAATCGGAAAGAGTGTTAGGAACAGTACTATGTAACTTTTATCACCGAAAGTAAAAGAGGATTAGCCCAATTTTACAAAGACTAAAGGCAGGCATTAAAATAATTAATGAGAATGCCACAAAGACTAAATGTTAGAATACCGGGAGAATTTGCCGGAGATGATTTTCTAAATGGAGTCAGGTGCCTTTTAAACATGGTGGCTCAAAGAGCAGCTGGCATAGGAAAATACGCAAGTTATGGCTATCGCAGAACGGAAAAAAAATTGGTATAACAGTTTTTGGTAAAACACATGAGGGAATGACTGATCAAGTAAATAGTGGGGTCTCAAACGTTCTGAAAACATGATATGATAGAGGAATATTAATTGATGGTAAGTAATGCGTGTGCTAAGTCTTTCGACGGGATAAACAGCATTTGTTTTTCCAGTCATTCGGATGGAGCTAATCTTAGTTATACTAGCAAGCTTTTTGCGTTATTAGCTATTTTAAATACAAGTTGTAGCAGTACTAATGGTTATGAAGTAAGTTTTATTAACCGTAAAAAGACAATTTAATTTTATATGAAAAATTGGATAATCTATAATAAACTGTATTTCATCGGAACTTTCGCGGGGGCGTTAGCAGGCTTTCTTTATTGGAAATATGTGGGATGTTTAACAGGCTCTTGTGCCATTACATCCAGCCCGGTAAGCAGTACAATCTATTTTGCCTTTTTTGGCGCGATTATATTGGGAGCATTAAAAGAGAAAAAAAAAGAAACAGAAGCTAATAAAAAATAATTTCTTATGATAGAATTCTTAAAACAGCCCTGGGCATGGTATGTAGCCGGTCCATTGATTGGCTTGATGGTTCCTGCTTTATTAATAACAGGCAATAAAACGTTGGGTATATCTTCTTCGCTACGTCATGTATGTGCAGCATGTATACCTGCAAAAATTCCATTTTTTCACTACGACTGGAAAAAAGAGGCCTGGAACCTGGTGTTTGTTGCAGGAATAATTTTGGGGGCTTTTATAGTCG
>JANXYS010000339.1 GCA_025355935.1 Chitinophagales bacterium
TTTTTTTGAAAACTATTAACTGTATAATTTAAGGTGCCGATCGCCCCATTCAACATTTCTATTAGAACAACTCCTGTATCTTCTATTTCAATTTCACTGTGTTCAAAGTTCCGGGTAATGGCTTTAACGTCTTTCACCTCCCCGAGAAACCAATACAGGAGATCTATAAAATGACTAAACTGGGTATACAAAGCGCCTCCGTCCATAGAAAGGCTTCCCTTCCAGCTGTCTTTATAATATTGATTAGGACGATTCCAAAAGCAATTTAGCTGGAATGAAAAAATATTTCCCAATTTATCCTCCCGGAGAAGTTCTTTTACGGCCATAACCGGCGGATTATACCTGTTCTGTTTTACCACGAACAAGCTTTTTCCCGATTTGTTTGAGGCTTCGAGCATCTTTAAAGCATCAAAGGCATGGATGCTTAATGGCTTTTCGCACAGTACATGTTTATTTGCTTCAAGACTCTTAATAGTATGTTCTGCATGTAACCCGTTGGGAGTGCAAACACTTACTATTTCAACGTCTGTTTCTTTCCTCAGCATCTCTTCAATAGAGAGGTAAAAAGATGTGCTATAAGTCTCTGCAAATTCCCTGGCGGCCGCCAGGTCAATATCACAAACCGCGAGAAGATGGCCCACCTTCATGATCTGTTCTGCATGTCTTTTGGCTATTCTTCCACAGCCAACTATCGCAAAATTCATTTTCATATCCAAACGTTTTCATCAAAAAATCAGTTATCCGCAACTATTTTCAGCACACGCATCCTGTAAGCGTTCTTCGCGGTTATTCCAAGAGTTCTAACAAGGCGATAGTTCACTACCAGTCCAACTGCTGCTCCACTGAATGGGATCATTTGTGCCAGCTTAGCCAGATCAATATAATCCCTGTATTCCTGTTGAAAACTTCGCCAGTCAAAAGCGTTTACATCTTCAGGTAATTTTTTAGACATCTCCTCCCAGTTGGCGAGTTGCAAATATACCTTATTACGTTGCTGCTGGCTGCAAAACGCCAGTTGAAAAATGTATAAAAGATATAACCTTTCCTTATAGTCGCGGGTATCAAAGCCGTATATTGCCGCGATAGAGTAGAGCATTTTGATCTTTATTCCCAACAACAAGGGGAAGTCAGCAAAGGCCAGCAAGATGCCTCCCGCACCAGTTATAGCACCTTCAGCCGCCGCCGCTTTTGTATACCTGGCTATTTGATTATCTACCTGTTCTTCTGTACGGTACAGATTTGTAATTCGGGCAGGCTTATCAGCAGTAACTTTTGCTGTAAATAATACGGCTTTCCCCATCTGCCTGATAGCAGCGGTAATCGCTACATGTAATTTTTCCGGAATCCACCTGTTCATTCTATCCTGCATTCTTTTTAAAAGCCTGGTTAGAAGTCGTGGCTTCTCTTGCATTTTCTTTGCCAGGAGTGCACCTCCGCAGATACCTTTTGCACATACACATCCATAACTGTGGGATTTCGCGGTAAATTGCAATTTTTATGCTATACCTGTAAATAGGTCTAATCCTTCGGGATTATAACGGGAGAAAAAGTTGACTTTAGAATGCTAGTCAGAATTAAGGATATTCAGATAAGCGTCGAAAAACAGCATCTTGTCGTTTTCTCAAAACGCGCTTCAACGAAAACGACAAGATTGTTCGATCCTTGAACCTTGCATACAGTAACTATGGCTAACCCGGCTCAGGAACCGAAATGGCTCATTTCAAACGTTTTTTCTCTAATTTATCTCCTTAAATTGCCTCAGATTTAATTTTTTTAACCTACTTTTGCACACAAATTATAAAAGAAATTAAACAACCGGTTTAAAAAAACAACAAAGAGATGCCGTATTTAACAATTGAAAAAAAAGCAAACATTTTTGCAAATCATGGTGGAAAAGCCACTAACACAGGTTCTATTGAGGGACAGGTAGCGTTATTAACTGAACGTATCAACCACATTTCAAACCATTTGAAGATCAATAAGAAAGACTTCTCTTCACAGAGAGGCCTTATGATGATGGTAGGTCAGCGTAAGCGTTTATTAAGCTATTTGAGCAAGCATAACCTTACGGGTTACAGGGCACTGATTGAAAAATTAGGACTGCGTAAATAAAAATAATCGTATAAATGAATAAAATATTCCCAACTGTATTTCACGTTGGGAATATTTCTTTATACATCCCTACTTTCACTGAAACCGGGTTCCCTGTTTCGCCATAAAATTAAGATTACATGTCATTATTACAACCTAAATCAGTTACGTTCGATCAGGGTGGTGGCCGGATGGTAACCATTGAAACCGGCAAAATGGCCCGTCAGGCCGATGGTGCCGTTACCGTCCGCCAGGGTAACTGTATATTACTTGCAACCGTTGTAGCTAATCGGGAACCCAAAGCAGGCCAGAGTTTCTTTCCATTGTCAGTAGACTACCAGGAGAAATTTTCATCCGCAGGTCGTGTTCCTGGCTCTTTTTTTAAAAGAGAAGCACGTTTAAACGATTACGAAATTTTAACGTCAAGATTAATCGACAGGGCGCTCCGTCCCCTTTTTCCGGAAGATTATTTATGTGACGTGCAGGTATTGGTTTCACTGATTTCATCTGACGACCAGGTTATGCCGGATGCCTTAGCTTGTCTTGCAGCTTCTGCTGCCCTGGCTGTTTCTGACATTCCAATCCAGGAAATCATCTCCGAGGCCCGCATTGGACGTGTTAATGGAAAAATGATTATAAACCCGACCCGCGCGGAACTTGCTGAAAGTGACCTTGAATTTATTATTGCTGCTACCAGCAAGAATATAATGATGGTTGAAGGAGAAAGTAACGAATGCCAGGAGGAAGATCTTATCCAGGCAATTGAGATGGCGCACGATGCAATTCGTATCCAGGTAAAAGCTCAGGAAGAACTTCGTGACCTGGTCGGAACCACTACTAAAAGGGAATATGCCAAGCCGTATCGCAACGAGGAATTAAATGATAAGATCACCGCTTTCGCAAGAGACAGGATGTATCAGATTGCGTCGGCGTTTACAGGAAAACACATTAGAAGTGATGCTTTTAAAGCCCTGCATGAAGATGTAAAAACTTTTCTTGGTGAAGAATTACCTGATCAGGATAAAGCCTTAATCGGCCATTATACAGGTGAGCTTCAATATTATGTAGTGCGGGATATGATTCTTAATGACCGTAAAAGGCTCGATGGCAGGGGAACTGAAGACGTTCGTCAACTGGAAATGGAAATTGATATTTTGCCGACGCCGCATGGTTCGGCTTTATTCACGCGCGGTGAAACACAATCACTTACAACGGTTACACTAGGAACCCCTTTAGATGAATTATTGATTGAAAGCGCACACTCATCTACCTATAGCAAATTTATACTCCATTACAACTTCCCGCCATTTAGTACGGGCGAAGTGAAAATGATGCGTGGGGTGGGCCGTAGAGAAGTAGGTCATGGTAACCTCGCAATGCGCTCTTTAAAGAAGATGATGCCAGGCTCTGATTATCCATACACCGTTCGCGTTGTTAGTGATATTCTGGAAAGTAACGGTTCATCATCTATGGCAACAGTCTGCGCTGGCTCACTGGCGCTGATGGATGCTGGCGTGCCATTGAAGAAGCACCTTAGTGGTGTGGCAATGGGTTTAATTACGAAAGGCGACCAGTTCGCTGTTCTCACTGATATTCTAGGAGATGAAGATCATCTGGGTGACATGGATTTTAAAGTAACCGGTACCCGTGATGGAATCTGCGGGGTACAGATGGACATAAAAGTTGACGGATTAAGTATGGATGTTATGCGGCAAGCGCTCGCCCAGGCAAAACAGGGCCGAATGCATATTCTTGATGCGATGTACAATTGTACTCCAGCAGCAAGAGAAGAAGTTAAGCCTCATGCTCCACGTATGGTAAAGATCATTATTGATAAAGAATATATTGGTGCAGTAATAGGGCCCGGCGGTAAGGTAATCCAGGAGATTCAGAGAGAAACCGGTGCTACTGTAAACATTGAAGAAGTGAACAACCAGGGTGAAGTGAGCATCTTCAGTAAGGAAAAAACAAGTCTGGACAGGGCAGTAGCCTGGATCAATGGCCTCGTTGCAACACCCGTGGTAGGAGATACTTACGAGGGAACAATTAAAAGTATTAAGGAATTTGGTGCATTCGTGGAATTCCTTCCGAAGAAAGAAGGCCTGCTTCACATCAGTGAAATAAGCTGGAAGAGACTGGAAACGATGGACGGTATATTTAAAGAAGGGGACAAAGTGAAAGTTAAGTTACTGGAAGTGGATCAGCGCACCGGTAAATTTAAATTAAGCCGGAAAGCCTTGATGCCTAAGCCTGAAGCTCCGGCAAGGCCACAATAAGATTATCCTGGATTTCTATAAGAGACTCAACTCCGCAATTTGCGGAGTTTTTTTTGTAAAAGATCTGGATTCCGGCATATCGTTAAATATGAGCGTGCATAAATACGCCCTAAAAAATCACAAATGAATTATAAAGAAATTAATATAGTTTCCTCCGATCCGGCGCTACAAGAACAATTCATCGCCATGCTTGGCGAACAAAGTTTTGAAGGATTTGAACAGTTACCAACGTTGTTAAAAGCATTCATAAAAGAGGAAGATTTTAACCAGGAAAGTTTTATTAAAATGATGGCGGGCTTTGCAGATGTTACTTATACCAGCTCCAGTATTGAAAATCGCAATTGGAACGAGCAGTGGGAGTCATCCTTTCAGCCCGTACTCATTAATAATTTTGCAGGGATCCGCGCATCTTTTCATAAGCCGCTTAACGAAGTCAGGCATGAAATTGTGATCACACCAAAAATGAGTTTTGGTACTGGCCATCATGCTACCACACATCTCATGATTGAACTTATGGCTACACTAGATTTTTCCGGAAAGCATGTAATTGATTTCGGCACTGGCACCGGCGTCCTGGCGATTCTTGCAGAAAAGTTAAATGCGAAATCTGTTGATGCTCTGGATAATGATGACTGGAGTATTGAAAATGCAAAGGAAAATATAGCTTTTAATAATTGTTCGCATATTAATTTATATAAAGCTGAAACGATAGCTAACGAAAGCGCGGCGGACATAATATTGGCTAACCTCAATCTTAATATAATCACTGCAAATCTCAGCAACATTTACGCAGCCTGCGCGGGAAGCACGGACGTATTATTTAGCGGATTATTAGTGGCCGATAAAGAAAATATCTCACCGGTTATTTCGTTAGAAGGTTTCGATATAACTGGTTATTATGAGAAAGATAACTGGTTAGCAATCAAAACAAAGTGTAAAAAAAGTTAATGTTTACAGGTTGTTTTTAACTTAGCAAACAAACTATTTTTTCGTAAGTTTGTATTCAACTCAACTCAAGATTCCGAATGAAAGAAGTGATCCTCATCATTTGTGCCTATTTGATTGGCTCTATTCCCACCGCATTAATTGTTAGCCAGCGTTTTTTCGGCATAGACATAAGAGATTATGGAAGCGGAAATATGGGCGCCACGAATACCTTTCGCGTCTTAGGATCTAAATACGGTACAATCGTTATGATTGCAGATATCTTAAAAGGAGTATTTGCAGTGGCCCTTTTTAATTTAATTCCCTTCTATCTGCATAATGAACTTGAGCGTACTAATCTTATGATTGGCCTGGGTCTTTCGGCAGTAGCCGGACACATTTTTCCGGTCTTTGCAAACTTCAAAGGTGGCAAAGGTGTGGCTACGTTATTCGGGATGTTACTTGCGATTCAGCCCGTTATTGCAGGTAGCTGTGTAGCGGTTTTCCTGCTGGTTCTTTTCTTCACTCGTTATGTATCTCTTAGTTCGATTTTAAGTGCATTAATGCTTCCGATATGCGTTTTATGGATCTGGAATGATGACGTAGTTTTATATCGCTTCTTCGCCGTGCTTGTAGCAGCGCTGGTTGTGTTAACACATCAAAAAAATATTGGCCGCATTCTTCGCGGCGTAGAAAGCAGGGTTCCTATTTTAAAGCACCGCGACAGAAGAAAGGCACGTCGTAAATAAAACCTAAATTCATAGGTGGTAAAAAGTTTGGTACGTCAATTGTTTATTAGAGGTGAAAGCAAAAACCTTAAACATGAAAAAAGCCCTTTTACTCTTATTTGCCTCTTCAGCAATATTTGCTGCATGCACAACAAACGCAGTTACAGGCAGGAGCCAGTTGTCGTTGTTTCCTGAATCAACTTTACAACAGGAAGCTGTTACGCAATACCAATCTTTTTTAAGTGAAAACAAAGTAGTCAGTCAAACTTCCAGCAGGGATGCTGAAATGGTTCGTCGTGTAGGCTCACGTATAGCACAGGCAATCACCAGCTATTACTCAAAAAATCCCGAGCTCAGCAAAGAGTTAAAAGCCTACAAATGGGAATTTAATCTTGTTGACAACCCTCAGGTAAATGCATGGTGTATGCCAGGTGGTAAAGTAGTAGTGTACACAGGACTTTTACCTATTACGCAAAATGAAGCCGCGCTGGCAGTTGTGCTTGGACATGAAATTACTCACGCTGTTGCTCACCACGGTAACGAAAGAATGAGCCAGGGTGCGCTGGCCCAGGGCTTACAGGTTGCAGGTAACATTTTCACGCAAAACAGAAGCCAGGCAAATGCTTTGTTTAATAACATCTTTGGACCTGCCGCACAGGTTGGCGTTTTGTTACCAAATTCTCGCAGGCAGGAAACAGAAGCAGATCATTATGGATTAATTTTCGCAGCAATTGCAGGTTATAACCCACAGGAAGCTGTACCTTTTTGGACAAGAATGGCAAATGCTTCAAACGGAGAAAAACCACCTGTATTCCTTTCTTCACACCCTGCTGACGCAGACAGAATTGCTCAGATTCAAAAGGATATGCCTGAAGCACTTAAATATTATAAGCCACTTAGAAAATAACTAATGAATTGGTCTTAAATACCCTAAACTCCGCATCTGCGGAGTTTTTTTATGTAATTAAAATGGGAATAGACAACTTTTTTTAGTAATTTCGCCCTTCGTTAACGTGTTTTGCCAGGTCATCCAAGTTCAACATATCCATTTTTTGCATTTTTACGTCCACCTTTATCCATTCATTTATTCAAAAAATAATCAATTATGGCGCTAGAAACTATGTTTGAAAAATTGCAACTGAAAAATGAGAAAAACCTCCTGATCCAGGGCCTTCCATCCTCTATAGAAAAACAATTTGTAAAACTTACTTTCGCTAAGAGCGTTACCCCATTATTAAGAAGCCGGCGCGTCGATTTTGCCCTGGTATTCGCGGTGAACAAAAAACAACTTAATGATATCCTGACCGATATTCTTCCGGCATTGGCTGATGAGCCAAATCTCTGGATCGCCTATCCTAAAGTCGCGGCAAAAATTGCAAGTGACCTTACCCGTGATAACAGCTGGGAGTGCATTCAATGTTTCGATATCGAACCAATGCATGAAGTTGAATTGGATAATGTGTGGCGTGCCATGCGTTTTCAAACCAACAGACCCTGCAGCGAAAAATTACGCGCTGCACTTGCCGCTTCCAAAAAATCATCTTCGCTTGCGCCACTGCTAACCCCCCAATTCAAAAAGAAGAAATCAGTTAGTCTAGCCTAGTATTCTACAAGGCTGTGTATACCTGTCGCACCGTGTATAATCTGGGTAGCGATCGTACAGATTTAATCTGTACAAGCTCATTATGTATCACCATAATGTGTCACTGATTGTTGTATAGCGGATAGTCTAAATTGCTCGACCTCCGTTAGGACTTCTAATCCATTTCAGACTATTTTAAAATCACCGTCCCAATCTGCCTGGTAAGTTCGATCTCCATATGCTTAAGCTGCTGATGGGTTTCTAAAAAAAGCATTTGGTCAGCCATAGTGATTGCATGTTCAAGCTCCCGCTGATTATCATCTATCAATCGCTTTAGCTTTCGCAATTTCAGGTAATTTAAAGTGGATGTTACCTCCTCCCTGAAAAGTTCCTCACGCGTGGCAATATGTCCTTCAAAGTGCTCTTTCCATTTCGGACTTATTTCAGTATTTGAATCCATAATGTGAATCACAAGATTGCTTATGGCCTTATCCTCATGGTAAAGAAAACTTTTATCATTTGGATTCAGCCCCTCTGCAAACCAGGTTTTATACATTTCATAGATGTTTAGAAGGGCCGGATTTTCTATAAGTTTATCGAGTTCATTTTCGGTTACTTCCAGAAATATATATTCCGCAACCGATCTTTCGTCATCCCATTGTTTCAATCCAAATTCAAGGAGGCTGCGCAGCATCGCACGTTCGCTCATTTCGTCCTTATTGAAAAGACCCGACGGGAGTTCATCAGCTGTATCTATCGGGGTTGTGTCTGTAAAACTATCAGACCTATTATGCCTGATTTCTTCTTTCGTTACTTTATCACGAATAAATTTATTAACGAGCGCATTTAAACCTTCCTCTTCTATCTTCAGGATTTCCGAGACTTGTTTTACATAATCCTGCCTGCGGGTAAATTCTTCTGTCTTATTTATCTTCGAAATAGTTTCTGCCACCTGGTTAACGATCAGTGATTTTTTTGTGCTGTCGTTACCTGCATCTTTCAATGCTATTTCGAGTTGAAAGAGTACAAAATCCTTTTTGTTATTTTTTATAAAATCAATAAAAGCAGAAGCGCCGATTTTATTTACATAACTATCAGGATCCTCTTTATCGGGGATCAGAACCAACCTAACATTTAGTCCTTCTTCCAGCGCAAGGTCCAATCCGCGCAAGGCTGCTTTTACGCCTGCGCTATCGCCGTCATAGATGATTGTAAGATTGTTAGTGTATTTCTTAACGAGCCGTAACTGATCTGGAGTAAGAGAGGTACCACCGCTTGCGACAACATTTTCAACGCCTGCCTGGTGTAGGCTGACCACATCTGTATATCCTTCCACAAGCAAGCATTCATCCTGTTTATCAATCGCCATCCGGGCGAAATAAGATCCGTACAAAATTTTACTCTTTACATAAATCTCATTTTCAGGGGTGTTTATATATTTTGGTGACTTGTCATTAGTTTTAATAACCCGTGCGCCAAAACCTAAAACTTTACCGCTTTGGTTGTGAATTGGAAAAATGATTCTCCCCCGGTAGTTATCCATGCTTCTTCCTTCCCGTACAACCACAAGCCCGCTTTTTTGAAGATATTCGGGATTGTATTGCGCCGCCAGGGCTGCGGTGGCGAAATCGTTAAGAGCTGATGGATTGTATCCAAGCTGGAATTTTCTGATAATTTCCTCCCGAAAACCGCGTTCTTTAAGATAACTTAATGCTACATCGGTACCCTCATCCGTATTGAATAAGGCATTGCTAAAAAATTGCTGTGCGAAATTATTAATGATGTACAAACTGTCAGCAGCCTGGTGAATCAGTTTTACTTCAGGGCTAACTTCAGTTTCTTCAACTTCGACGTTATACTTATTCGCCAGCCATTTCAGGGCTTCAACATAACTATACTTCTCAAGTTCCATTAAGAACCCTATGCTATTCCCGCTCTTGCCGCAGCCGAAACATTTGTAAATTTCCTTAGTAGGGGATACCGTAAACGAGGGTGACTTCTCATTGTGAAATGGGCATAGTCCAAGGTAGTTGGCTCCACGTTTTTTTAATTTTACAAAAGATCCCACGATATCAATAATATCAATCCTGCTGAGTATTTGCTGTATGGTTTCCTGACTGATCAAGTTTGTAAAATATCTGGTAAAATTAAGTACAATCAATGATAAAAGCAGAAGGCGGCGATTCAACCGTACCATTTTACCGCTGTGGCATGATTTATGGAAATAGCCAATATAAATCGGAGGTTTATTTGGTTTTACCAATACCTTTATCACTCTAAAAAATTAATCAATATGAAGAAAATTCTAATGCTGTCGGTACTTGTTGCAATGGCCTCTGCATCTGCAACCGCCCAATCTATTGATGACATAGATAAAATGTACAATAGCAAAAAATATACGGATGCTAAAACTGCTATTGACAAATATCTTTCTGTGGAAAAAAACGCTGCCAGTGCCGAAGGCTGGTATTACAAAGCAAAAATTTATAATGCTATCTCTTACGATACTTCATTACCTAAATCTGACATCTATAATTTGAAGTCAACTGCATTTGATGCTTTTAAAAAAACCCAGCAATTCGATACGAAAGACGTACGCTTGAAATTGGAAGGATACAAGTCATATCTCGACTTATATTACGGTATGTATGATCTAGCTGCCACTGAATTCAACAGAAAAGATTACGAAGGTTCATTTAATTCATTCAAGAGAGCCGGGGAAGTAAAGGATTATATTTTGAGTAAAAACTATGCTTTTACTGAAGCTAAGCTTGCGCCATTTGATACCGCGCTGGTGTTAAATACAGCAGTAGCGGCCACGCAGGCTAAAAAAATGGATGAGTCGTTAAAGTACTATAACCAGCTGGCTGATAAAAATTTAACTGGACCTGATTACATTCAAGTCTATGCGTTTCTCCTTGATAACTATTCAAAATCTAAGGATACTGTAAATTTTAACCGTGTAATTACTAAAGCCAGGTCGTTATATCCCGGCGATCCTTATTGGGACGAAACTGAAATCGCTATGATTCCTCGTGGTGGTGATAAGACTGCCTTATATGCGAAGTATGATGAACTACTTGCGAAAAATCCTGATAATTATGGTATGGCATATAATTATGCCGTTGAGTATTATAATAGTTTATACGGAAATGATGTAAAGCCGAAAGATCAGGCTGCGGCTAAAGCAAAACTTACACAAATATTAAAAATTGCCGTAAAAAATGACAAAGGAATCGACGGAACCGTTATCATGGCAAATCATTTATATAATGTAGCAGCTGACTACAGCAGCGCCGCAAGTTTGATCAAAGGCACCAAACCAGAAGATATTAAAAAGAAAGCAGAACTTAAAAGACTGGCTATGGCTTCTATGGATGAAACTATTCCATACGCGCAGGCTGCACTTAAATATCTAAATGAACAACCTAAGCTCAAAGCACAGCAACAATCAAATCAAAAGATAATGATTGATTATCTCATCGATATTTACGGGATGAAAGCCGATAAAGCTAAGGTTGCCGAATACCAGAAACAAAAGTCAGCCTTAAAATAATTAGTTACAGGCACAGCGAAGGAGGCAGGGATTTATTCCTGCCTTTTTTT
>JANXYS010000399.1 GCA_025355935.1 Chitinophagales bacterium
CCCTTTTAATAACGAAGATGTTGCGCAAGTGGCGACAGAACTGGCAAGCGACCGGTTTATTGGTTTCAGCACCTGGAAATGGATTGACATGCAGGTTAAAACCGGGACTAAACCTGTTTACCGCTATTTATTCTCCCGCCCGCGACCTGCAATGATGGCAGCAGTTGGAAATCCACCGCCCGGTTTAGCCGGGGGGGTAAAAGATACAACACGTAATCAGGCGCTGAAAACGCCCTTAGCGAAAGGCGCTGTTCATTCAGCAGAAATTGAATATGCAATGGGAAACCTCGCCAGTTCTGTCGCCACTTGCGCAACATCTTCGTTATTAAAAGGGTTATATAACTTAAGCACTTCTTCAACATGTTCGGGGTATAATTTCTGAATCGCTTTTGAAAAATTTCCTGTTGTTAGTTCTTCATTGTCCATTATTGCTTTGAAACTTGTTTCTTCAGAATTCCAGCCTGCTAATAAGGGTATATGAGCCTGCTCGCCCGAAGCATATATCGTATAAGGACTTTTTGGAAAAAAGTATCCATCGACTGTCATAGAAAATCGAAAGAGTCCGAATTTAGCTGCAGCTTCCAACAATTTATCTGCGGGAATGGCTCGAAGTTCGGCTAGTGAGTTTGCCTGATTAGCTTGTGCAAAATTTAACCCTGTTTGTTCGCCTTCTTTAAGTGAGATTGCGGCTAAAGTACCTAACAAGGACCCGCTCTCACCTATTGCCCCTGCTATTAAGTTTTTGGATAAGGGCGACGCCATCTGAGCACTGACAGAAACAGAACCCGCAGACTCCCCGGCGATTGTAACCCGTTTAGGATCGCCACCGAAAGCCGCAATGTTTTGATGCACCCACTTTAATGCTGCTAACTGATCGAGTAGACCATAGTTACCCGAAGCGTGGTGAGGAGACTCCTTTGTAAGTTCAGGATGAGCTATAAATCCAAAGACGCCTAACCGATAATTTACCGTTACGGCTAAGATTCCCTTTACCGCCATACTTTCACCGTCGTATCTTGATTCGGACCCATCGCCCGCCACAAAACCGCCACCATAAAAATACACCAGCACAGGAAGGTTTCTCGCCTGGCCTGCCGGCCTCCATACATTCAGGTAAAGACAATCCTCACTCATTCCTTTTGATCGGAATGCCATGTCACCGAAAATATTCGTTTGCATTCCTTTAGCTTCAAACCGAGTTGCATTTCGCACCCCGTTCCAGTTTTGAACGGGTTGAGGTTCTTTCCACCGACGGGCCCCCACAGGAGGCGCGGCGAAAGGTATTCCTTTGAAAGACCTAACGCCCGATGCTTCTGATTTGCCTTTTATAATCCCATTAATAGTACGAACGATAGTTCCGGAATTATTTGCTGATTGTGCAATACTCGAAAGGAAACCGGTGGATGCGCAAAGTAACAGTAGAAAAGATTTTTTCATGCAGAAAAATTGAATTTTAAAATTTTAAGTGTGTTCAGGAAGTTAAATTAGCCACTGTAATGTACAAATTTGATTGCGTTAAAATCATGTCGCAAATCGATAGACGGAGAAAACATTATTACTACTAACCTATCCGCGATGAAGCAGCACGCTTCCGGGAGAATATGCAGTTTTACCATAAATATTACTTTGCAAAGAACCTCGAGTTCGTCTGGCAATTAAACCTTGCCAAATAGAGAAGAGCGATTTACAAAATTCGGGGCCCCGGCATGGACGTAAAAGCAGCCTTTAGTGGATTGCCGGATGGCGTCATTTTACCATAATTAAAAATTCATGTAGAGTAAACAATACCAGCGTACCGGCATCCCCACCATTGCGCAGATTGGAAATATTCAACTTCTGCAGTCAAAGCATTTAACATACGTTTGGATATCTACATTACTCTTTCAATAAAGCGTCTATAGTTGCCTCAAATTCTCTTTTAAATTGTGAGTAATAAACTCCGGTTGCAGGACCATTAAAGCCTGTATCGAACTTACGAATCTTTCCCTTCTTATCGAGGATAATAGACGAAGGAAAGAATTTGATGTCGGTCACCTCGGGGAGCGTTTTCTGCGTACGCAGGGTATCGCTAACCGTTATACCAGTATTAAGAATTGTGTATTGGACATCGAAACGTTGCTGAAATTTTCGCAAGCTTTTTTCAGAGCGCGCCCACTCGGCGCTGTATTCATAGGCCAAGGCAATCACTTCAACTCCCCTGCTCCTATTCTTGTTATAATAATTGCTAAGGAATGCGGTTTCATCCATGCAGTTCGGGCACCAGCTACCCATTAGCTGGATGATGACAACCTTATTTTTGAATTTTAAATCGGAGATGGAAACGGGTTGCTTATCAAGGTTATTGAATGTAAAATGCAAATGATCTTCTCCAGGTTTTACGGCCATGGCCACAGAAGCCTGGGAAACCGAGGCTTTCGAATTCCTGGTAGCGCTCCAGTCCTCTTTGTACTTAAATCCAGAATAGAACTTTCCGTAATCAAGAGTATGATCATTTCTTATATGTGCAGTA